>NZ_JBIWGL010000030.1:15614-54923 GCF_044763535.1 Lysinibacillus sp. NPDC095746 | reverse complement strand
TCATACCGATTAAAGCATCATTTAACCTCGGAAAACGAGTAATTTTGTACATCCTTAAACGAGCAAAAATGTACATATAGGTGTTGACATTTATAGCGTATATTCATTTTGTTGGAGTGCATCCTGAGTACAGAAAGCATCATATTGGACAACAATTATACAATAAATTTTTTTATGTTGTAAAACAAAATAATCGAAGTATTGTTCGATGTATAACGTCACCTGTCAACAAAGCTTCGATTGCCTATCATACGAAGATGGGTTTTGAAATGGAAGATGGAGATAGAATTGTTGATGGTCTATCAGTAAATTCCGAATATGACGGACCAAATCAAGACAGAGTTTTATTTGTAAAAAAATTAGATTAAATGCTATAGCACTTTGGGTGAAAGCTAGTAGAATGGGAAGATAATTAGAGATTAGTTTGGTAAAATGCAGAAAATTCCAGTTATTGTTGAGAGAAAGTAAGAATAGAAGGTGTACTATGAACACGAATGATCGGAAAATAAGATTAGCGTTTCTCTTACAAAAGAAGATTCTTATCAACAGTATATATTTTGCCCATCACCTAAATTTGTAATAGAGTTCGTTAAACCTGACTTAATAACCATTGCTTGGTAACAAGGGGTTCTTGATAGATACGTTTTACTAACGGCGCAGGGTAGTGTAATAATGATAGTAATCACTAGAAAGAATGGAGTGAATGACGATAGATGTAGGTCAATATTTACATAATGCTTTTCCAGGGCTTACTTTGGCACCTAGTCTTTATCATCAATGGAGTATTGGTATTCACTTTGAATTAGGGACAGGGATTTATCAGCTTAAAGATGATGGTAGTCTGAATCGCGAAAGGTTTGACTGCGTTTACAGTCAAGCATTGTCTATTTTCAACGAACTTTTTTCTGATTTGGATGAAATTATTCTGGTTACGAATGTTTATCTGCACAGGTCTAATACAATTAAGAAAAATCGAATAAAGATTTATGATCGCTATGTAAAAAATAAAAAATTAAAATGCCATTTAAGACAAGAAACGTTACCGTATGTATTTGATGCTGATGAAGTTGACGATTATTATACTTGTCGATTTTCCCTAAAGTGCCGCAAACAAGATTTGAAATTTCCATTGCTTATTAAAGCAGCGTGTAATGAGGATTTCCCCTTAAAACCTAGGTTTGATAAAAAATGGGGGCCAGGTTCAAACTATCCAGATGTGTTTTTTATAAATATGACTAAAAATGTGATCTTTTTTATTTATGATGATAGAGGGTGTGAGGTCATCGCAACTAATAAAGAAACTATATACCCTTTATATAAAAAATATGGAGATTGGATTGATGAATACTCACGAGAAGAAATTATTATACGTTTTAAATAAGAGTTTCATTACGTAATTTTAACAACCTCTATAATCACTTGTTTTTGGAAAGAAGTGGTACATATGTACTCCAGGAATACTTCGCTTTTAAAACTGCTCTACTCCGTTAGCCATCCATGTAGCGCAAAAACCAGCGCTACACCACAGAAAATGAAAGATGATTAAGTTCTTTCATGGGAGTTAAATTTACAGATACTATAAATATACCTCCAATATCTTTAAACAAAAATAAAAGCTGAACTCTATCGAAATTAGTTCAGCTCATTGTATTTAGGATCGAGAAATATAAGAGCCTTACTCAACTCTTCGCTTTGCATAAAAACAGGATCCTGAGTGTTTTTTATGACATAAATTATAGTAAACCACTAACAAGGTAGAGAGCGGTTCCCCAAATAAAAATCGCTGAGCATTTATTAAAAATATTCATAAGCTTACCAGAGTTATCCAGTTTTTTTAAGGATGCTCCAGCAATGATAAGACCGAAAAACCATAACCAAGAAATCAAAACACATGATGCAGTGAACAACATTTGCTCCGTCCCACTATATTTTAAAGCACTCGTCCCGATAACACCTATTGTATCTAAAATAGCATGTGGATTTAAGAGAGAGACCGAAACTGCAAATAAAATTTGTTTCTTGACAGGAAGTGCTTCGTTATTATCGGTAGATGCAGGATTTGAGCGCCAAATTGTATAGCCCATATAGAGTAAGAAAAGTATCCCTACACTCATCAAGGTGATACGTAACCACTCAAATTGCAACACAATTATAGATAAACCAAATACCGCAAGTAGTATTAGAAGCGTATCACAAATTGAGGCAGTGATGCTGGCGGGTAAGGCACGAACTAGATGGGGCTGTGTTGCACCTTGGGAAAAGACAAAGACATTTTGTACGCCAAGGGGCAAAATAAGTCCAAATGCTAAAATCATTCCATGTAGAAATGCTTCCAATGAAATTCCTCCTTTCACTAAACATTTTAAATATGTTATAACTAAAAGAAAACGACCAATTGGATGGTTTTTAAGCCATCCAATTTCGAAAGTTTGAGGTGATACGGATGAGCTGGCAACCAAGTAGAGAGGGAGAAATGACATTACAGCAGCAAATTATTCAGTGGATTACTGAACATATTGAACAAGGGGATTGGGTGGCAGGAACAAAGCTACCGACACAAAGACAGCTAGCGATGCAGTTTGGGGTAAACCGTAGTACTGTTCAACAGGCGTTAGAAGAATTAAAAGCGGTAGGAATATTGGAATCGAAAGTAGGTTCAGGTATTTATGTGGCACAAAATTCCTGGGATTCATTAATTGTACAAACACAACCAAATTGGCAAAAGTACATAGACACAAGTCTCCATAAGCCCAATTATCTTACCATTCAATTAATCAATGAATACGAGCAGCGCGATGATATCATTCGATTGGGCACTGGCGAGCTAGCACCTAGTTTATTGCCCACCACTGAAATTGAAGCTTCTTTGAAAGAGCTCTCTTTGCAGCCGAAAGCTTTAGGCTATTCATCACCACAAGGTAGCGATAAACTTCGAGAAGCGATTTGTGAATATGTGAAAAAAAGAGGGATCCATGCAAAGCCACAAAATGTTTGTATTGTATCTGGTGCACTTCAAGCATTGCAGTTGATTGCTGTAGGACTTCTTGAACAGGGTTCTATCGTATTCCAGGAACAGACATCTTATTTAAATTCAGTCCATCCTTTCCAGTCTGTAGGTATGCAAATGCTGTCTATCAATCGTGATGAACAGCTCGCACAAACGTTAGCCCAAAAGAAAAGAAAAAGGCAGGCCGTATTTTATGCTGTTCCCACTTTAAACAATCCGACTGGTGGTGTATGGACGTCGTTTGAAAAAAGGCAACTATATCAAGCGTGTAAAGAATCTCGTATTCCTATCATTGAGGATGACGTCTATCATGAATTGCTCTTTGAAGCCGCAACGCCACCAATTAAATCAATGGATGAAAGCGGGCAAGTCCTTTATATTGGCAGTGTTTCGAAAACATTAAGCCCCGGACTTCGTATTGGCTGGTTAATCGGTCCAACTACAGTAATTGAGCGATTAGCAGATATAAAAATGCAAACAGATTACGGATCAAGCGCCATCTCACAGGAAATTGTGCTGCATTGGTTGCAATCAGGGAAGTATGAAAAGCATATTAAGAGTTTGCGGAAAGAATTAATGCGGAGGGCCAATTTTGTTGAGGGTATATTACAAGAAAAATTTGGGGAAATTGCTAGTTGGGATAAGCCGAAAGGTGGCTTTTATATTTGGCTAAAGTTTCACGAGCCAATCGTAGATAAAGAGTTATTCACCAAGCTATTGCATCGACAAGTTCTTATTAATCCTGGCTATATTTACGATCCGCAAGATACTCAGCATATTCGATTATCATATGCCTATGGAACAGAAGTAGAGTTGGAAAAAGGCTTAAATATCCTATTTGAAATTGCAAGCAAGAAAAAATGAGGTTTTAGGTAGATTCTAAAGAAGCCCGCTTTTTGAATTTCCTGTGACAAAAACCACACTCATCTTACGGGTATGAAAGATAAATGCTGTAGACAAGAGAGTGATTCATGGCATGGATCAGCGTCGTTCCCGATGAAAAAATAATGATATTTTGAGCAAGGCATTAAATGGGTAGGTGGACGGATAAACGAAAAATGGCTGGTTATTAGAACATTAATTAATTTAATTGTAGATTTGGCGGAAGATAAATTTGACAAAGTTAGCTTAACTTTGAAATAACTACAGAAAAAGGTGGGAGAATATTAAAAGTTTAGCAAATCCCTAATAAAAAAACTGACAACATTAGTTGTCAGTAAAAAGAATGATATTACCTACCTTTATGTTTATTTTTAGACTTTTGAACTTTGATATTCCGAATATATTCTTTGCGTTCTTCTTTAAGTCGTTTACTGGTAATAGATTTTTCTTTTTTTCTAAGTGCCAATTCTGCTTTTATCGCTTCCTCGGCCTTAGAGGTGATACTTGGATTTCTTAGTTCTTTTGCAACTTTTCTTTGAAGCCTTTTAGGGTTGATTTTCTTCATTTTAATTTGTTGGATTGGTATTCCATCATGCTTATCATTATTTTTGATAAAATCCAACAAATCTTTATTTACAAAATCAAAGACTTCTTGATCTTTAGGTTCATTCCCAAAAGTATACTTGTATGCTTTGTATTTGTTTTCGGAAATGGTTTCAATTAGCCCTATATAAAATTGGCCATCATAAAAAATGGTTAGTTTCATAGTAGGTCCCTCCTCATAGTAAAATCGAATGATGGACATCCCGAGGAGGGGAAGGTTACTGACATCATATTAAGGATGCATCCGGACTACCAACCGAATCGTGTTTTTTCATTCAAATAGTATTATAAACGATTTGTTATTATTTGTAATGGAAAATTTATGATTCCGCTATAAATTATTAATTGATCTTGGTGGCTCTTTTCAGACGTAACCTTTTGAGAAAAGAATAATTAATTAAAGTGAAGAATCGGGCATGAACCATTTTTTGATAGGAATTAATTGTTCAAGCTATTTCGTCGACAAGTCTTATTAATCTCGTGTATATTTTAATGTTTAACTTTTATTAAACTGTATTTGAATAATAATGTCATTCCGATTTTCATCAAAAAATGTACAAGGAAAGGTACTAAAATATTGTTTGTTTGACAATAGATCCATCCGAAAATTAAACTTGGAACGGTTATATTTATTAACATTATAGGTTTTTTGAAGTATTGAATATGCATCCCTATGAACAACAAAGTTGTAATGATAATGGCAGTCCATTGGTGTTCTAGAAATACAAGTAGTAAATTTTGAATAATTCCCCTAAACAAAACTCATTTATATTCATATATTCTAGAATTAGTGAAGTGAGCGTGCTTGGGGTAAATTACACAAGGTGAAATATTTAATGTTTGAACTTGTTTTTTTGGTAGGATATATCCAAAAATATGCTAAATTATTTTAGTGAAATATATGCTCATTATGTAATAATGGCTTAGCGTAGTTTCTTTAATAATGAGTTTTTATTGTGCTTATTTCCAGTTGCGATTAAGAAAATCGCACAACTAAAAACTCACTGTCCGATATGTGTAGCGGAAGATCTCTTTTCTAGGATTGGTTTTGGTGAATTAATTGTACCAATAAAAGATCTTCCTTTCTTGTCGTTTTATCCATTTACACTCTCTTTTTTAATTGTCTATTAATGCTCACTAATAAGCTCATAATAATAGAAAGTAAAGTAACTATAATTAGCCCAATAGACATTAGTATACCATCAATATATTCAAGGAATCCTACTGCACCTAAAGCAAAAAAGCTGACGACACTTAAAAATAAAGTAAGGAAAAAGACTTGGAAAAAATGCATTTATATATACCTCCTATTTTTTAGATATGGAACGGATTTTCTTTAACTTTTTGAAGCAAATGTTTTTTGTAGTAAAGGCGAAGCGTCAGCTACAGAAGTCTACCACTCCTATAGGTGGTGGGATAAATGCGGGTTTATACGTGTGTAATTTAAACTTCTCAACTTTCTTAACTTTCATTGAAGCTACTTCTCCGCAATTCGTACAAATAATCAAAATTAGTGGTGAGCTCGAAAAATGGACCATATCGAGCTTAATGGGTTTTACATTTGCCATAGATCCGCCTCATTCACCTTGTGCGAAGGAATCACAAACACAAGCCTTACAAACTAACGTATCATTTTCCATGTTAGTATCTCATTATGTAATATATGTAAATTTTATCATGAAAATAGCCGCTGTGTCATCATACGCTACAGCAACTAAATGAAAGAGGTATTAAATCAAAAAAGAGCGATTAAAACTGCGCTCTAAAATTTAATTTATTAATTTGGTCAACTATCTTTTAATTTGTTGAGTATACCACTGACGAAAATAAAAAGAATAGATATTACATGCATGGTACAACTACACAATTTTAACTTTTTTATGCTATGAATACTTTATTTATCTAGGAAATTAAAATATCAGTGGGATAGCAAACTGCAATGACGTTAGGGGCGATGCATAATGTAAGCTATCCCGAAGTAAATATATGTAAAATTATTCGATAACATTCCAACTGTAAATATGGTTAAAAAGGAATAATAAAAAAGGGTTAAGCATTTTAAGGAGGCGTCAGGCTAAAACCGTTAGTAGCTTTGAAAAAGAAATAAATTTATGAAAAACTGCATCGCACCCTTATTTAAGGAAGTAATGTTTTACAAAGGGATTTTAAGGGAAAAAGCGAATATATAGTGTGAAATCGTAAAGGTGGTTGGTCATTATGGTATCGAAATATCGCTCCAATACATATATTCCGGAAATGGTGAAGGCATGTAAAATGTTAGCACAAAGACATGATTTCGAGCATTCTTGCTCAGATGAGGCAGGAAGATTGTTGTCAGTGCTTGTTGGTCAAATCACACATGGGACAATCCTTGAAGTCGGAACTGGCTTTGGGGTAGGCAGTGCTTGATGCTACTGCTCAAACACTTCGTCATCAGCAGGCAGAATTTTTTGTAGGTGACTGGAAAGAAGTGATAGCGAAAGGTCCTTTTCAATTTATTTTTGCTGATGCAGCAGCTGCTAAAACGATTGAAGGCGTGCAACTATTGGATGCATTAGCAGTTGGAGGTATGTTAGTGATGGACGATTTTACACCAGAAGAACATTTTCCAGAAGAATGGAGAGGGAAGCCTGATAAGGTTAGGGACTTTTGGTTAAATCATAAGGAATTAAGGGCTACCGAAATCTATTTAACACCAACATCCTCTGCTATCCTTGCAACAAAGCAGAAAGGGAAAGAATAATCCAAGTAAAAAATCCATACATATTTACATAACGATTTCTTTATGAAGAGGTGAATCATTGGAGAACATGCCAGAGGGCTATTCTTATGTTCCGCAGCCTATTCGGAAAGACGGGGCGGGGTGGGTTGATAAAGGGCCGAGAGATTTTATGAGGGATCTAGAAAATCCAAATTTGCTAGTCCCTCCAAAAACAGATGCTGGACTTGTACCAAATTTAAAATTCTCTTTTTCTGATACGCATATGGTTTTAAAACATGGCGGCTGGTCTCGAGAAATTACTGTTCGTGATTTGCCAATCGCCACTACATTGGCAGGTGTTAATATGAGTTTGACACCAGGTGGAGTACGTGAACTGCATTGGCATCAACAAGCAGAATGGTCGTATATGCTTCTTGGTCATGCACGCATTACAGCAGTCGATCAAAATGGGCGTAATTTCATTGCTGATGTAGGACCGGGAGATTTATGGTATTTCCCACCTGGAATTCCGCATTCCATACAGGGTCTTGATGATGGCTGTGAATTTTTACTGGTGTTTGATGATGGACATTTTTCAGATCTCAGTACATTTTCAATATCTGATTGGTTTGCTCATACTCCTAAAGATGTGCTGTCCTCTAACTTTGGTGTTTCTTTGAGTGCTTTTAAACATATCCCGAAAGAACAGGTCTATATTTATCAAGATAAGGTTCCAGGACCTCTTGACACACAAAAAGTACAATCCCCATACGGTACAGTCCCTCAAACCTTCAAGCATCGCCTGCTTGCCCAAACTCCTATTAAAACTCCTGGTGGTAGCGTTAGAATTGTGGATTCAACAAACTTTCCTATTTCAAAAAATATCGCCGCAGCGCTTGTCGAGATTAAGCCTGGTGCAATGAGAGAGCTGCATTGGCACCCGAATAATGACGAATGGCAATATTACCTTCAAGGTCAAGGGCGTATGACAGTGTTTGCTGCAAATGGTGTGGCTCGAACATTCGATTATCGTGCAGGAGATGTAGGGTACGTGCCGTTTGCAAATGGTCACTACATTGAGAATACTGGCATAGAGACATTATGGTTCCTTGAAATGTTTAAAAGTGATAGATTTCAGGATGTTTCGTTAAATCAATGGATGGCCCTTACTCCATCTGAGCTAGTCCAAAGCAATTTAAAGATTGGTCCTGAACTTCTTAACGTATTAAGAAAGGAAAAATGGCCAGTTGTATAAATAGCATATCCAAGGGGAGCATTTAGAAATGCAGGTAGGAAAGATCAAAGACCTTTCCTACCCGCATTTTTTAATATTGATATTTATTTCTAGTTGCAAGCAGTATACCGATAGCTGGAACAGTACAAATAAGCATTGCTGCAAATGATAGCCCAGGTGAAATCTCGTATAAATAGCCGCCTAAAAATGTAAGGATCGCTGTACTTAATCCCATTGCTAATGCAGAGTAGAGGCCTTGCGCATTCGGAATTTGCTCCTTCGGCAATGTTTTTGTTAAATAGCCGATAAAAGCGAAATGTGCGAGAGCGAAAGAAAATGCATGCAATGTTTGAGAAGCGATAAATACCCAGACATTAGGGAATAGGTAAATAAGTAACCAACGTAGCGAAGAACTACTTGCTGCTAATAGTAATAAAGAAGATGAGCTCCATTTTTTAAATAATGTATCAGCCTTCATAAAGTATAAAATTTCGCAAATAACGGCGATGTTAATAATCATTCCCATATAGAATGGATCAACATGTAAATCCCCTAAATATATATAACCATAGCTGTAATAAGAAGCATGTGCGCCTTGCAACAGAATAACGACTAATAAAACAATAGGGAAGCCTTTAATAGACCATAATGTTTTCATCGACAATGATGTTGCACGTTGTTCTTTCGTTGGTACAACGAGTAACTCTTTTGGTGTAGCCATTTGTTGCATTAACAGCATACCGATCAGGCCGACCACCATACTCCAGAAGATAATGTCATTGCCAAATGCACCTGTCAGCATACTAATGATTAATACTGCAATGACAAAGCCAAGGGAACCATAGGAACGGCTTTTGCCATAGTGTACATTTCCATGCTGTACGAGCGTTGCTGCACTACTTTCAACGGCTGGAAGCAGTGCTGGATAGAAAACGCTAAATAAAAGGGTAACGATAAGAAGCGAGATAAAGCTCGTGCTTAATATGTAAAGTAAAGTTGTGATTAGTGCACCTATTGCAAGAATGCTAATGAGTCGTTTATTATTCACATATTTTGCAAGCGTCGGGAAGAAAAATAGATTTGATGTTGCTCGAGCTAAAAGACCACAGCCCATTACGACGCTAGCCTGTGAAACAGTAAGATGTTTGGCATCTACAAGCCAACCAGTCCAGTAAGGTAAGAAAATACCCCATGTAAAGAAAAATGCAAAGAAATTTTGAGAAAGCCATCGTTGATTGTTCATAAATTTTTTTGTACCTCCAATTTAACTATGTTGAATAATAGCACGTTCATCGTTACAATAATGTGAGATATCTCACATTTCGGAGGAGAGAGTAAAATAATGCATATACTGACAGCTGAAGAACGTTCTTATTATCTTGATAAATATCCAATAGATGATTTTTTTTCTTTTGAAATTGATCCATTTCTCGAAATATGTAAGTTTGACAAAGGTGAATGGATTTTTCAAGAAGGGTCATTTCCAAATACGCTATACTACATGATCGAAGGAAAGGCAAAGCTATACATGACACACAAAAATGGCAAGGTCTCGCTTATCGATTACTTGGAGGCACCACGTTTTATGGGGGAAATTGAGTTGCTTAATGAGGCAAGATATACGAAGGGGATTCAGACAGTAACCGAGACGATTTGTTTTTCGATTACACAGTCCTGCAAAGAAAAGTTACTCACCGATGTACTATTTTTGCGTAAACTTTGTGTGTTTTTAGGGGAAAAGGCGTTCAAAATGACGTCAAAATATACACAAAATCAAGCATTTCCACTTGAAAATCGACTGGCTGCATTTATTCAATTTTCGTCAGATCAAGGAGTTTATAAAGAAAAGCATACTGAAATCTGTGAATATTTAGGGGTTTCCTATCGACATTTATTATATGTACTTGCGCAATTTTGTGAAGAAAAAATTTTAGAGAAGAAAAAGAATGGCTATCACATTTTGAATGAAGAGCGTCTTGCCGAATTGGCACAGGAAATACTGTGAGGAGTGCTATTGCTTATTGTATTCACTTTTTTTTACTAACCAACGTACTATGTCCTTTCCGCTATGGTAAAAGGAAGCCTCATTGACTTTTTGGTTTTGTGTGGAGATATTTGAGGTTTCCTCCATAACGCCAAAAGGTATAACCCTTAAACATTGGTGTGTGTTCGGTGGAATCTTTTTGTGCTTTGCTTCAGTTTCGATATAAGCTGTAGTAGATTTTTGTGCATTTTGGATTGGACGAGTGAGTAATTTCCCTTGTTCCATTGTTGTGCTTGGTGAATAACAATTATCTTTCATTCAACATGCCCCCTTTGTCGTTAATGTTATTGTACAAGACATACGGTCGGAATAGTCTCAATTTACAAGGCTTTAACGAAAACTTAAAGGTTAGTCGTTAGATTTGTAAAATGTAACCGTATTCATGCCATTAACGAATAGAAATCATAGAAAACTTGTATAATTTCAAGGGAAAAACACGTACTCGAACTATTGTGAATTTTCCTAACAAAACGTATTATTGTAATTAGATTTAACGTGAAAAGTTTCACAGAGTCACGTAATCGTGAGGAGGAATTTTTAATGGGTGCAATTCGAGTAGGTATTGTAGGTTATGGAAATTTAGGTCGCGGAGTAGAGTATGCTATCTCGCAAAATCCAGATATGGAATTAGTAGCGGTATTTACACGTCGTGATCCTTCAACTGTAAACATCGCAAGTAATGCAAGTGTATATTTAGTAGATGATGCTGAAAAATTCCAAAATGACATTGATGTAATGATTTTATGTGGTGGCTCAGCTACAGATTTACCAGAGCAAGGACCACATTTCGCACAATGGTTTAATACAATTGATAGCTTTGATACACATGCGAAAATTCCTGAGTTTTTCGAGGCAGTCGATGCAGTAGCTCAAAAATCTGGAAAAGTATCAGTCATTTCAGTTGGCTGGGATCCGGGTTTATTCTCATTAAATCGTATACTCGGGGAGACAGTTCTACCAGTGGGTACAACTTATACTTTCTGGGGAGACGGATTAAGTCAAGGACATTCAGATGCTATTCGTCGTATCGAAGGTGTTAGCAATGCTGTACAATACACATTACCAATTAAAGAGGCTGTAGACCGTGTTCGCAATGGTGAAAATCCTGAGCTGACAACGCGTGAAAAACATGCACGTGAATGCTGGGTTGTTCTTGAGGCAGGTGCAGATGCTGCAAAAGTTGAGCAAGAAATTGTGACGATGCCGAATTATTTTGATGAGTATGACACTACAGTAAACTTTATTTCTGAAGAGGAATTTAAAGCAAACCACACTGGCATGCCACACGGTGGATTCGTAATTCGTAGTGGTGAAAGCGGCGCTAACGACAAACAAATTCTTGAATTCTCATTAAAGCTTGAGAGTAATCCAAACTTCACCTCTAGTGTTCTAGTAGCTTTTGCACGTGCAGCTTATCGCTTAAACGAAGCAGGAGACAAAGGTGCAAAAACAGTATTCGATATCCCATTCGGTCTGTTATCATCAAAATCAGCTGCTGAATTACGTAAAGAACTTTTATAATAATCAAAAACATCCACTGAAAGAAGTTAAAGCCTCCGGCGGATGTACAACTGCTGAAAAGTAAATTACACACCTTTTAGTGAGGTGAGACTACGGCTGAAAGAGGTTTAACTATCTATTAAGGAGCTGGGACATAACTAAATCGTTCCTTCATAAAGCCGAATAATCTCTAAATTAACAAAATACGATTACTAGAAAAACCGAACTATTCCGAAACACTTCAAAAGCGTTTCATTGAATAGTTCGGTATTTTTGTTGGCTGAAACACATTTGTCCCTTGTAAGTGAACGAATCGCTCCACATATGTAAGGCGGATTTTTCCAATAACCGTTCGGGAGCATACATATAAACCACCGCCCAAACGGTTGTAAAAGGAAAATTATATTCACGTTTTTGAAAGTTGAATCTTTGATTTTCGTAAGCTAACGGCTCTCTTTCCTTAACATTTTATATAAGAAGATTGACTTTTTCTTCTTATGAGAGTGTGTACGAGAAACAGTATTATTCTTGTCTACTTTATAAGCTTACTTTGCGTTTATAAAGTAAACTAGATGATCAGTCCATTTGTCGTCTTCGTATATGAATCCTTCCCTCGTGCATTCATAAATTATCCCAACACCTTCTGCTAACTTTATAGATGCTATATTATCAAGGTTTATGTGAGCTTCAACTCGATGATACTTTAATTTTTCAAACGCTAGAGCAATGGCTGCTTTTACAGCTTCTTTACCATAACCTTGTTTCCAAAAGTTGTTATGAATTGTATATCCGAACCTGGCCCATTGAAATTCTTCCCTCATAATTGTCGAAAAGTCTATAAAGCCAATATGAGTATTGTCCACTTTTCTAAACACTCCAAATACATATACTTTGTCACTCTTTGCCATCTGATGATGTTTAGTAACTAAATCACGAAACCATTCTTTCGTACAGATGCTCATATCTAATTTACCTTCATCGTATTTATGTTGAGAAGGTAAACGACTTTCATATTGGGTAAGCCAAGTAGAATAATCACTTTCTTCTATTAATCGAATAACTAATCTTTCTGTTTCTGTTCTTATCTTATTCAATCGAACACCTCATCTATTCTATTCTTATATAGTATATTCGATATATGGAATTTATCTCCTTTTAATCAATTATGCCTCGGTAAATTTTGATTTTATGGATTGTAATAATAAATGCAAACTATATTAATGTACGACTCTCCTAAAATATGGAAGATGAATGCAAAAAAATTATTGAAAATCTTGCGAAGAATCCAGATGAAATATTTCATGTTGGCGATAAGGTAAAAGTGGGATATGATGGTAAAATAAAGGATAAAGTGCCGATTGGAATTGCTAATGTACCGCTTTGTAATTGGGGGGAGTTTTATATGGAAAAAGTAAATTTTTTTAATAGTGAACTATTTCATGAAAAAGCTGAGAAAACTTTTTTGATACACAAAAATAAAATAACAGAATTTCTACCAGAGGCTGATATCCAGCATGTTGGTAGTTCAGCAATTCCGAATAGCCTTACTAAAGGTGATTTAGACATCCAAGTACGTGTTAGTGCTGAACAATTTTCGAATGCAGTAGAACTTCTATCTAATTTATATGAAAGTAATGATGGAAGTGTCAAAACGGATACATTTAGGGCATTTAAAGATGATACAACTATACCTCCTTTAGGAGTTCAATTAACTGTAATTGATTCTGAGTTTGATTTCTTTTGGAAGTTTAGAGAAGTTTTATTGGCAAATAATAAATATCGAGATGCATATGATAAATTGAAGCAAGAATATGAAGCCAAATCAATGGATGCCTATAGGGAAGCTAAAGATATCTTTTTCCAAAGACTTATGGAAACTTCTGAGTTTAAGAAATATGACAAATAATTTTTGTGCCGCATTCGTCTATGGTAAAGAAACGTGAAAAAATAGTAGTAAAATATTGCGCGGAGTATAAAGCGGTGACTCCTCTCGTAATTTGTTTTTAGCAACAATTACGATACGTGAGTTTTCTCGTAAAATTATTAGATTTTAAAACGCATAAAAAGTTTAGGATGAGTTTATAAGTATGCCATATATACTAGTTGATTGGAGTGGAGATTGGGTGACTACTAGAGAATTAGCGTCATAGACATCCGATGTCCCAGGAAGCTTTGCTCTGTGCGTAAGCGAAGCATCAGCAAACAAAGCGCCCAGTCAGAACTGTAATCAACCCCACGTTATAATGATGAGTCTATAATTTAAAAGAGTTTATGCTTTGAAGACTTGAAACCTTACATAACCAGTTGAATGGGGAGGTTATTACCAAATGACTACAGACATTATTATTCAATCAAAGTGTATTCCACCGAGTCCTTCCAATCATTGTATTAGTAGAGCTATATTAATGAAAATATTGAAAAAAAGCCTAAACCATTCTTGCACACTAATCCACAGTGGAGCAGGGTATGGCAAAACAACCATCCTTACACAATTTCTACATGCACAATCAAGCAAATTTTCCTGGTATAGTGTGTCGGAGGAAGATGATAATATATTGCCGTTTTTAAGGCATTTATTTTTTAGTATCAAACGTATTGTTCCGAGCTTTGGTCAAGAATTTGATGCATGGAATCAATTATCCCGTTTTCCGAAAATAGAGGAACTTAATCGTTGGTTTAAGCTATTTGTCAATAGTTTATGTGAAATCGAAGTGCCGATTTTAATTGTCATTGATGACTACCATCTTGTCGATCATGAATTTCATATTAATTATGTGATGGAAAAGATAATTGAGTTTTCACCACCGAATATTCATTTTATCATCGCCTCTAGAACGTTGCCGAATTGGGATATTACGAGAAAATTAAAGCTACAAAAAAAATTACTCGTTATTTCAGAAGGTGAATTAGTGTTTTCTTCAGAGGAGATCGCTGTTTTTTTCGAGGAATATGTAACAGTACATTTAACAGAAGAAGAAATATCTAAGGTTTTAGAAATTACAGAAGGTTGGGCAATTAGTATTTCTTTATTAGCAGAGCAATGGAACAATGAATCCTTAGAGCATTGGTTAAATGTCTCTACTAATGATCTATTCACCTATTTATCAGAGGAAGTTTATGTTAAAATGTCAGCATTCGAGCAAGAGACGATACTAAAGCTGGCGATTTTTCCCACATTTTCTGAGGAGTTTATTGCACAATTTTATGGTTCGGAAATAGCAGAGGCGTTAAAACTGTTTGTACAGCGACATTTATTTATTCAACCGATCACAACGGATGGTTTATATCGTTTTCATGCATTGTTCATTCGCTTTTTAGAGCTAAAATGGCGACAAAATGCTTCACAATATATTGCATTACATAAACAAGCAGCATTGTATTATGTAAAAGAGCACAATATACAAGCTGTTCTTCATCATGCATTTAAAACGGATGAACAGGATTTTTGTGGTGAATTATTACAAAATCATGCTGAAAGTCTAGTTCGTGCAGGGCAATTTGAGTGGCTATTAGAAAAAATAAATCGATTTTCAGCTGATGAAAAATCGAAATATTACAAATTATATTATTTTGAAGGGGAGTGCCACCGCTATCGTGCTTATTATGAAAGAGCGAAGCAGTCCTATGAACATTGTGCAAGCATCGCGGAAAATAAGAATGATTATCTCTTTATGACGAAATCGCAAGCAGGTTTAGCACATATTTATCTTGATACAATCCAGCCAGCATTAGCAGAGCCATATTTGAAAAAGGCATTAGAGCTAGCGAATCATACACCGTTAAATGAAGAGGAACTTCTCGAATTGCAACGTCAATATGCAGAAAATTTGGTGAATTTAGGGAAGGCTAAAGGTGCACAAATTTTTATAGGTGAGGTTGCTTTGACGGAGGATGTGCTACAAAGAGCAAATGTCGATGTTCGGATATTGTTAAGAACAGGGCAGCTACTAGAAGCAAAGGAATTGCTGACGCAGCGGTTGGAATTGCCGCCACAGCTTGTCGCGACACATAGAGAGAGTGAGCTGTTGGCATCATTTGTCTATGCGTTATTAGGGCTGGGGAAGGATGCATGGTATGCAGCTCAGCATGGGATTCGTAGGGGGTTTCAGGAAAAATCAGTTTTTATTGAGGCGGTTGGTTATATTCGCAAGGCACATGCTTTACTATTAATAGATTTTCCGGACTATCAAGGAGCCTGCAATGCTTATGAAAAAGCCCTTACATTGCTGAATACCATTAATATTTCTCGCGTAAAGGCCGAACCGTATATGGGACTAGCGATTGTCAAACATGCGCAAGGAGATATTGTTTCTGCTAAAAAATATGTAGCACTTGCATTACGGGAAACGGAGCAAGTTCAAGATGCATGGATGACTGCTCTTATATTAATCGCCGAGGTTAAAATTATTATTTCACAACAGGAATTTGCACAAGCGCGGCAATTATTAAAAAAGGCACAGCAACTATTCCACGACTGTGGCGATCAAAATGGTGAGATGCATGTCCTATTCTTTCAATCTGTCATTGCCTTCAAAGAACATAATCTTCAACAATTCAATCATTATTTTCAGCAGTTTGCCCAGTTATGCATCAATAATGGCTATGACTACTTTTTACAAAGGAAGACCATTCTCGGTCCGCAAAATCGGATAATTTTTTATGAGCTTTTACAATTTAGTAGAAAATGTGATGGAGAAAATGCCGCTATTTTAGCAATGCGTAACTATTTTCAAGTAGAGGACAATATTGTTTATCCGCATGAGGAAGTGCGGGTGAATTTATTCGGAAGCTTGGATTTAATAAGAGATCATCGAAAGCTAGAAGATAAAGAATGGCAGCGCGATAAATCGAAGGAGCTCTTCGTCTATTTATATTGTCATCGCCACCGTTTTGCACCAAAGGAAGAGATGGCACAGGCATTATGGCCAGAGCGGAATGTTAATTCACTAGATCGGGATTTCAAAGTTGTATTGAATACGTTATTAAAAGTTCTTGAGCCAAATAGAAATGCGCGTCAGGACAGCTTTTTTATTCAGCGTAAAAATAATATGTACCAATTGCAGCAAATTCAAATTTTGCAAATTGATGTCGAACGCTTCCATTACTTTTATGAATTAGGGATGGAGGAATTCGATCCGCAATTATCAAACGAATGGCTGCATCTTGCTGAAACAAGCTATACGGATGCACTTTATGCTGAAAAAAAACAATTAGATTGGCTTATACAGGATCGTGAAAAGTTACAGTCATTATATATTGAAGTACTAGAAAGATTAGCACAAAATGCGACGAGACAACAAAATTATAAGCAAGCTATTTATTATGCAGAAAGAATGATACGTGAGGATTCATTATGGGAAGAAGGTTATCGCTTATTGATGTATAGTTACTATCAATTACAAAACCGCTCCCTTGCGTTAAAATGGTATGAAAAATGTGTGCAGCAATTAAAAAATGAACTAAATACAACACCGATGGAATCGACGATGGTAGTTTATGATTTAATAATGGGCTAGTACGAATTAGGGCAAAGATTCCTGGTATCGTCCGATGATCCGCTTGGGTCGGCAGATGTTTTTTGTGCGAAAGCGTAGTGTAACGTAGCGGTAGCAACAGATGTTTTTTGTGCGAAAGCGAAGCGACAGCGGACGGATGTGGATTACGAAGGCATTATTACAGGATGTGATGTTTTTTTCTTCGGTCCTCTTTCCCCAAGGAGTCACCCAGTCTCTCACGCCAATCAACCGATTCCTATAAGAATTATAAAAATATTGGAGGAACTACTATGTCATTTTGTAAGGTAAGTAAGGCGAATTTTTACTATGAAATAATAGGGACCGGAACACCAATCGTTATGCTCCATGGATATTCGCCGGACCATAAACTAATGAAGGGATGTATGGAGCCTGTTTTTGCAGAAAGGGAGGGCTGGAAACGAATCTATATTGACCTTCCAGGGATGGGCAAAACGACAGACTACGAAAAGATCGATAATTCTGATGAAATGCTAGAGGCCGTAGTAGAACTAATACACACTTTAATACCAAATGAACGTTATTTATTGGTAGGAGAATCATATGGTGGGTATTTAGTGCGAGGAATTTTGAGGGAGTATTCTGAACAAATTTTAGGGGCAGCGTTTATTTGTCCGTTGATTATTCCTGATAAACAAAGCCGAACAGTGCCAGAACAAAGTATTGTCTCGGCGGATAAAGAATTTTTATCGACATTAACGAAAGAGGAACTAGAGGATTTTAGCTCACATCTTGTTGTTTTAGATGAATATAATTGTCATCGCTATACTAATGAAGTGTTAGCAGGTCAAAGAAACGCAGATGTAGAATTTTTAGAAAAAATCCAAGGAAGCTATCGTTTTTCTTTTCCTATAGATGAAATTTTATTTGATAAACCTTGCTTATTTTTGCTGGGTAAACAGGATTCAATAGTTGGCTATAAGGACGCTTTTGCCATTTTAGATAAATTCCCAAGAGCAGCCTTCACAATTTTAGATAAGGCCGGGCATAACTTGCAAATTGAACAAGCGGAATTGTTTACGAGCCTAATGAGTGAATGGTTGGAGCGGGTAGAAGAATTTAATAATTAATCTTTAGGGCTAACTATAAGGATTCACCAAATTAGGTGAGTCCTTTTTATGTACGCTCAGAAAACTGTAAATTTCTAAAAGATTCCGATAAATCGATAAAACATTCCGATAAAATCAGAAATTGTTCCGATAAAAAACAATTTTATTCCGATAAATCTCACTTTGCTTCAAAAAAGGGCTGCAGCTAAGATTTGAGTACATAAATGTCGATATTTTTTAAAAGTTGGTCGATAAACAATCAAAATTTCTCGATAAATCTTAAAAAAGTTTCCCACACTTTCGCGACAGTACCCAACTATGTTGTAACTAATTTGTAACTGAAGTTTTATATAGTGTTTTTATAGCAACGAAAGCGCTTTCTATTTTTAAATCAGGATGAAAGGGGTTTTGGGATGAAGAAGCATTGGTTATTTATGCTTTTATTGATGCTGACGATGTTGATGGTGGCTTGTAATTCAGAGGGGGCGAAGGATAATTCAACAGATGGTAAGGCTTCAGAGGATGAGACAAAGGGGACTGCTGGGGGAGGGGGCACGATTAAAATTGGCGTGCTTGCGTCATTGACGGGTGCCCTTGAGTCGTATGGGAAACAAACAAAGAATGGCTTTGAATTAGGGATTGATTATGCTACAGGAGGCACGATGGAAGTTAACGGTAAGAAAATAGAAATTGTCTATGAAGATACAGAAACAAAGCCTGAGGTTGCGGTACAAAAAGCGACAAAGCTATTAGAAGATGACAAGGTTGATTTCTTAGTAGGCTCCTCTAGCTCAGGTGATACGCTTGCTGTTCTACCTCTGGCGGAGGAATACCAAAAGATTATGGTGGTGGAGCCGGCAGTAGCGGATAGCATTACGGGCTCAGAATTTAATAAGTATATTTTCCGTACAGGTCGAAATTCTTCCCAAGATGCTTATGCAGCGGCGGCAGCGATTGCAGGAAAGGGTGTTAAGATTGCAACGTTTGCACCGGATTATTCTTTTGGCTGGGATGGGGTGAAGGCATTTAAGACTGCTGCGGAAAAGCTGGGCGCAGAAATTGTTTTAGAGGAATATGCAGATCCAGCAGCAACTGATTTTACGTCCAATTTGCAAAAAGTAATTGATAAAAAACCAGATTATTTATTTGTTGTATGGGCAGGTGCAAACTCACCGTGGAATCAAATTGCAGATTTGAAAATTCAAGAAAAGGGCATAAAAATTTCAACGGGTGCACCAGATATTATTGCATTAAAGTTTATGAATCCGTTAATTGGTATGGAAGGGTTCTCCGTTTATTATCATACGTTACCACAAAATGATATCAATAAATGGTTAGTCGAGGAACATAAAAAACGCTTCAATGAAGTTCCGGATTTATTTACGCCAGGAGGCATGTCTGCAGCCATCTCAATTGTAGATGCGCTGAAAAAATCAGATGGTGATACGGATGCAGAAAAACTTATCGGCATTATGGAGGGGATGTCATTTGAAACGCCTAAAGGAAAGATGACTTTCCGAAAAGAAGACCATCAAGCATTACAGTCGATGTATTCTATCCGTCTGGAAAAACAAGATGGTGTAGATTATCCGGTACCGGTGCTAATTCGTGAGCTTAGCCCTGAAGAAACGGCACCGCCAATTATGAATAAGTGACATTACGAGACAGATATTTTTCTGTCTCTCTTCACCCACTTTCAAATGAGAATGGGTGAAGAGAGATAGAAGTACTTGAAAGGAGAATACGATGAAACCTATTTTACGAACAGAAAACTTAACTATTCGTTTTGGCGGACACACAGCTGTCGACCAGGTGAATTTTAATATGCCAGAAAAACATTTGAAATCAATTATTGGACCGAATGGAGCTGGAAAAACAACCTTCTTTAATTTACTTAGTGGAGAATTAAAGCCGACTGCCGGGGATGTCTATTTTAAGGGACAATCGCTTGCGCAAAAATCAGCGATTGAAAGAACGCGAATGGGGCTAGGGCGTTCTTTTCAAATTACGAATGTTTTCCCGAACCTGACAGTATTAGAAAATGTCCGTCTGGCTGTGCAATCCAAGGAGAAAGTTCGTTTCCAATTATTTCGCCATTATAAAAGCTATAAGGCGATTACAGAAAAAGCAGAGGAACTATTATCACTCGTCTTGCTTGACAATAAAAGAGATGCGCTCACGACAATGCTGTCCCATGGGGAAAAGAGAAAGCTTGAGATTGCGATGCTGTTAGCACTTGATACGGAAATCCTCTTACTTGATGAACCAACGGCAGGCATGTCCTTAGAGGAGGTGCCGACGATTTTAGAGGTGATTCGCACGATTAAAAATCAAGGTGATAAAACCATTCTCCTCATTGAGCACAAGATGGATATGATTCTAGATTTGTCGGATTCGATTATGGTGCTATTTAGTGGGCAGCTTCTTGCAGATGGAACACCGGAGGACATCATGAAAAACGAAACCGTACAAAATGCATATTTAGGAGGTCTGTACGATGAACACCTTACTGAAATTAAATGATGTCCACACATATATCGGTCAATATCATATTTTGCAAGGGGTCAATTTTGAGGCAATGGAAGGGCAAGTAAGTGTACTGCTTGGTAGAAATGGTGCAGGCAAAACAACCACTTTAAAAACGATTATGGGCCTAACGCCTGCCTCAAAGGGAGAGGTGGAATTCCGCTCACAATCTATTAAGAAAAGCCCGACCTATAAAGTTGCAAAATTAGGAATAGGCTATGTACCAGAAAACCAAGGGATTTTTGCAGATTTAACAGTTGAGGAAAATATGAAAGTGGCCATGCGTAAAGAAGATACGGCTACTTTCGAGCGACAAAATTATGTGCTAGAGCTTTTTCCAGATCTAAAGAAATTTTGGAAGAAGGCTGGTGGACATCTTTCGGGTGGTCAAAAACAAATGCTGTCCATGGCAAGGGCATTTATCAATGATAGTAAATTAATGTTGATTGATGAGCCTTCTAAAGGACTAGCGCCGATAGTAGTAGAGAAAGTAATGGAGGCCATTGTTGAAATGAAAAAACAAACGTCCATCATTCTTGTTGAGCAAAACTTTATAATGGCGAGCCGAATTGGTGATACGTATACGTTGATCGATGATGGTAGAACAGTTCACTCGGGCAACATGCAGGATCTTATCCATCATGAAGAATTAAAACGAAAATATCTTGGAATCGGATAAAAGGTGGTGTACTTATTGGAGCTATTCGTCAATCTACTCATTAATGGCCTGGCAACTGGCATGTTAATTTTTTTACTGGCGGCAGGTCTGACGTTAATTTTTGGATTAATGGATGTTTTGAACTTTGCTCATGGGGGGTTATTTGTTTGGGGGGCTTATGCTGGCATATTTACGTATATATTCACTGAGAGCTTTCTCATTGGCGTTGTAGGTGCCATCGTAACAGGAGCTTTACTCGGGCTCATTACTGAAAAATTAATTATCACACCTGTGTATGGCAATCATATTCAGCAAATTTTAATTACATTAGGGCTGATGCTTGTGCTACAGGAGTTGATTAAAGTTGTTTTTGGTCCAAATGGTGTGGCAGTGAAAACACCGAGCTACTTAGCAGGCAGCTGGGAAATTGGAGACGTTATTATTATAAAATATCGATTATTTATTATTGTTGTAGGTTTTATCATTTTCGCTATTTTTCAATACATGCTAAAGAAAACGAAGATTGGGCTTATCGTTCGGGCTGGTGTACAGGATAAAGAAATGGCACAGGCACTTGGCATTCATATAAAGCGAGTATTTTTATATGTTTTCATGGTTGGCGCGGCATTAGCAGCACTTAGTGGTATGTTAATGGCTCCATATTCAGGTGTCATCTATGCGGAAATGGGTATGGAGTATGCGATTTTAGGCTTTATCGTTGTCGTAATCGGAGGAATGGGCAGTTTTTCAGGCTCGCTACTGGCAGCTATATTAGTTGGTTTAGCAGGTAGCTTTATGGCTTATTATGTGCCAGTGCTATCGCTTGCAGTCAATATGATTTTAATGGCCATTGTTTTAATTTTCCGTCCACAAGGTTTATTTGCTATGAGAAAGGAGAGATCGACATGACAATGAGGCTATCATTGCAGCATCTATGCTTTTTCCTCATAGTAGCGATTTTAGTACTTCTCCCTTTCGTTAATGATTCAAGGACGCTCATCATTTTATTAACGCAAATCTTTATTTTCGGTATTTTAGCGATGAGCTATGACATTCTCCTTGGCTATA
Source organism: Lysinibacillus sp. NPDC095746 (assembly GCF_044763535.1). Lineage (NCBI taxonomy): Bacteria > Bacillati > Bacillota > Bacilli > Caryophanales > Bacillaceae > Lysinibacillus > Lysinibacillus sp. NPDC095746. The sequence continues at coordinate 32,117 of NZ_JBIWGL010000030.1, read as the reverse complement.
CAGGTATTGTGTCGTTCGGGCATGCGATGTTTTTTGGTTTAGGTGCCTACACAACGGCAGTTATGCTGAAACAAATGGAGCCAACACTTGCAACATTTTTATTATCAATCGTAGTAGGCATGTTGCTAGCGGGGTTTATTAGCTTCTTAGTAGGATTATTGACACTTCGATTAAAAAGTCATTTCTTTGCGATGCTGACATTATCTTTTTCGGGACTATTTTTAGTAGTGGCAGAAAAATGGCGTTCTGTTACATACGGAAATGATGGTTTTACGTTTAGAGCACCCGAAATGTTTAGAGATCGAATGACGTTTTATTTCATCGTGCTAGCATGCTTAGTCGTTATTTTTATTGCGCTATATCGTTTCGTTCACTCGCCAACTGGTCGAATTTTAATTGCTGTTCGAGAAAATGAACAACGAACAAAATCATTAGGCTATAACACCTTGTACTATAAAGTGATTGCATCAATTGTTGCTGGAACCGTTGCAAGTTTAGCAGGCTCCTTATATGCTGTGTCACTACGATTTGTCAATACGAGTGTGATGACAATGGACATTACGCTTGATGCATTATTAATGACGATTATTGGTGGTGTTGGCACATTAGTTGGACCTTTATTAGGGTCGGCTGTTATTGAATATGCCCAGCATGCACTATCGGGGTTAGCTCGTGATTATCCAATATTTGAACGATGGATTATCTTCTTTGGAATTCTTTATATTTTAGCTGTTATCTTTTTCCCAAAAGGAATTATTGGATCACTGCGCTTGATGTTTTGGAAATGGCGATTAAAGCATAAGGACAAAAATCAAACATCGGTTGTCCCGTCGCAGGAGAAGGAGCGATTTGAATGACAGTAGGCATTGTAAGCACAGGAATCTATATTCCACAAACGAAAATGACTTCTAAAGAGATTGCGAGGCTTTCCAATATTCCAGAGGATATTATTCGACAAAAAATGGGCATCTATGAAAAGCCTATTCCTGGTGAGCAAGATCATACAGTTCAAATGGGGATATGGGCGGCGCAGGATGCTATACGCAAAGCACAAATCGACCCGAAAGATATTGATGTTGTCATTTATATGGGAGAGGAGCATAAGGAGTATCCCTTGTGGACTGCCTCGATAAAAATGCAGGAGGAGCTAGGGGCCGTAAATGCTTGGGCATTCGATGTGCAATTAAGATGTGGCACGACCATTATGGCACTAAAACTAGCGAAAAGCTTAATGGCGTCGGATGATTCCGTTCAGACGATCCTCTTAGCTGGTGGCTATCGAAATGTTGATTTTATCGATTATAGCAATCCTCGAACACGCTTTATGTACAATTTAGCAGCTGGTGGTGGCGCTATCCTGTTACAAAAAAACTATGACAAAAATCGGTTATTAGAGGCGGATATTATGACGGATGGCTCGTTCTCAGAGGATGTAGTCGTGCCTGTCGGTGGTACAAAAAAACCTTTAACGCCTTCTGATTTAGAAAATAATTTGTATCAACTCGATGTGATCGATCCAATTGGGATGAAGGAGCGCTTAGAGCAAAAATCTTTAAGTAATTTTTTAAAGGTAATTCGAACATCCTTGGCGAAAAGTGGATTAAATGAAGGGGATATTCGTTATTTAGCGATGCTTCATATGAAAAAATCAGCTCATGACTATATTTTATCTGAACTCGGCTTGCAGCAGGAGCAATCCATATATTTACGAGAGTATGGTCATATTGGACAGATTGACCAAATAGTATCATTGCAGCTGGCGTTAGATGAAGGCCGTATCCATGATGGAGACATCGTCACACTTGTTAGTGCAGGTATTGGTTATGTATGGGGAGCTATTACGATTCGATGGGGATAAGGGGGAAATGCGATGTTAAAAACTGTTCAGCTATCTAATGGAGAAACGATTGCTTATCGTAAACGCCAAGGGGGAGAACGAGTTTTATTACTTATTCATGGCAATATGACATCCTCCAAACATTGGGACGTTCTAATTGATGCGTTGGATGAAAAATATACAATTTATGCACTGGATTTACGAGGTTTTGGTGGTTCATCGTATCATAAACCAATTTCTGCGATTAAAGATTTTAGCGATGATGTGAAGCTTTTTGTGGACGTCATTCAATTGAAACAGTTTGACATGATTGGCTGGTCAACGGGAGGAGCTGTATGTATGCAGTTTGTCGCACAGTATCCAGGCTATTGTCAGCAGCTTATTTTACTAGCTTCGGCATCTACGAGAGGTTACCCATTTTACACGGATTTAGGTACTGGCAATCAAGCTGCATTAAAAAGGGCATTTACCTATGAAGAAGTTCTTGTCGATACATTTAAAACAAAATTAGTACAGGGCTTCTATGATTCGAAAAATGTGCAAGGCTTACAGTCGGTCTGGAACGCACTTATATACACGCATAATCAGCCTAGCCCGGAACACTATCAGTCATATGTGGAGGATATGTTGACACAACGAAATTTAGCTGAAGTTTATCATGCATTAAATGTCTTCAATATAAGTGCTGTTAATCATGAGGTCGCCAAGGGTACTCATGAAGTTCAACACATTACCATTCCAGTTTTAGTGTTAAGAGGGGATCGTGATTATGTCATAACAGAAGGAATGAATGAAGAAACAATGCTCGATTTAGGCGCGAATGCACAATTCGTCAGTTTAAAAGACTGCGGTCACTCTCCATTAATTGATGATTTACCACAGCTTACAATTGAAATTGAAGCATTTTTAGAAATTGGAGGAAAAAATTATGCGTTTAAACAATAAAGTTGCCATTATTACAGGAGCAGCGAACGGGATTGGCTATGCTGCTGCTGAACGATTTATTGAAGAGGGTGCATTCGTTGTCATTGCAGATTTTAATGAAGAAGCAGGTATTTCAGCTGCCCAGCAATTAGGTGACCAGGCATTATTTGTGCAAGTAAATGTTGCAGATAGGGAAAGTGTCAAGAAGTTAGTGACAACGGTTATAGAGCATACGGGCCGAGTTGATATTTTAGTGAATAATGCAGGAATTACTCGTGATGCAATGTTAACAAAAATGACGGAAGATCAGTTTCAACAGGTGCTTGATGTGAATTTGACTGGAGTATTTCAGTGTACACAAGAAGTAATTCCACATATGATTGCTGCCGGTGGGGGAAAAATTATTAATACATCCTCTGTTAGCGGTGTTTATGGCAATGTTGGCCAAACAAATTACGCTGCCACAAAGGCCGCTATTGTTGGCATGACCAAAACATGGGCGAAGGAATTGGGGCGTAAAGGCATCAACGTGAATGCGGTTGCACCAGGCTTTACAGAAACAGATATGGTGAAAAAAATGCCAGAAAATGTGGTAGCACAAATGCGCTCCATCGTACCATTGCAAAGATTAGGAACACCTAGAGATATTGCCAATGCTTATTTATTTTTAGCATCTGATGAGGCTTCCTATGTCCACGGTCACACGCTTCATGTGGATGGAGCAATTATGATGTGATAAGGGGGCTTTCAAGATGTTTGTAGAGCAATCCTGGATTTTAAAACGTGCATCGCTAACTCCTAAACGTCTAGCATTGGTGAACTTAGACACTAAGGAACAGTGGACGTATCAGCAATTAACAGAGGAAATCACTAAATGGAGTCATTTTTTTGAGTGCCAAAACTTGCAAGCAGGGTGTCGTGTAGCCGTATTTGCGAAAAATCATATTCAGCTTTTTGCTGTCTTGTTCGCCTGCGGATTAAGAGGCCTTATTTACGTGCCATTGAATTGGCGTATGAGTACGACGGAATTAACTGATATTTTGACGGATGCTACGCCTTCTTTACTGCTTTACGATGAAGAAATGAAATGCCCTTTATCTTTCGAAAACATGCATTCCCTTCGTATAGCTAATGAAGGAGCTACGCTAACCATTCGAGCAGTAGACCTTAATGACCCTTGGCTAATGATTTATACAGGGGGTACAACTGGTAAGGCGAAGGGTGTTGTCCTATCCTTTAATTCTGTAAATTGGAATGCGATAAATACAATTATTAGCTGGGGCTTGAGCGATAGTGATTGTACGTTAAATTATATGCCGTTGTTCCATACAGGAGGTTTGAATGCCTTATGTATACCGCTGCTAATGGCTGGCGGTACAGTTGTTATTGGTGATAAGTTTGAGGCGGAAAAAGCTCTTAAGGCGATTAATCAGTACAAGACAACGATTTCGCTTTTTGTGCCAACAATGTACCAAGCGATGATTGCGGAGGATTACTTTAAGAGCAGTAGCTTCCCTTCCGTGAAAGTTTTTTTATCAGGGGGCGCACCATGCCCGTATCCAATATATGACGCATTTTTCAAGAAGGGACTATTTTTTAAAGAGGGCTATGGTTTAACAGAAGCAGGGCCTAATAATTTTTATATTTCACGAGAGGCCGCTTATTTAAAAAAAGGTGCCGTGGGGAAGAGCATGCAATTCAATGAAGCTAAAATTATCAATAGTGCAGGAGAAAGCTGTGCACCAAACGTAGTCGGAGAGCTATTAGTTAGAGGGAAGCATATGTTTCGCTTTTACTGGAATAATCAGCAGGAGACTGAAAAAATCATTCAAGATGGGTGGTTAAAAACTGGCGATTTAGCAATGATGGATGATGATGGTGATTTTTACATTGTCGGTCGCAGTAAAGAGATGATTATTTCTGGTGGAGAAAATGTTTATCCCCAGGAGGTAGAGCAATGCATTTTACGCCATCAGCGAGTGCAAGAGGTTGCGGTGATTGGAATGGTGGATGATTATTGGGGTGAAATCGTGGTGGCCGTTATCGTTTGCCGGGATAAGCAAGATACTATATTAGAGGAAATCAAAGAAATCTGTAGTAAGTATTTAGGTCGCTACAAAATTCCAAAAAAGATTATGTTCATCGATGAATTGCCAAAAACAAGTGTTGGAAAGATCGATAAAAAAGTATTACAAATGTATGTGAAAGCTGCGAATTAAGCCATTTTGCCTTGGAGAAATGATAGCTGTAGAAAAAGATAAAAAACGCTTGGATTCCAGGCGTTTTTTGCTGCTATTAAGTAACTTCTTATCCCTTAAAGACAGCTAGAAGAGGCTTTTACTTTGTGGCTATGTTAAAATATTGCGAGTGAAATCGGGTTTTTTACGATGTTATCAAGTATCAAGGAATAGAACGAAGAAAGGGCAGTACTAAAATGGAAAACGTATCGAATGTAGAAAAATTGGAATCAATAAAATCGTTACAATCGACAATCAATAAACTCGACAATGCCTTATCCCAGATGATTCAAAAAGGAGCAAATACTACCTTAGTAAAGAAAAGACTCAAAGCTGTTTGCATTGGATTAGCAATACTAGAAAACGTTTGGCATCAAAGCCCCCATCATTACACCCAGGAAGAATTAGCAGAGGCTCGCAATGTTCTTACTAGTTTATTTCCATCAATTGAGAAAGTATATGTAAAGTCAAAGGCTGGTAGTCCCCAAAAAACGCTTTTAGAAAGAAGAATTAAAGCGTTGGAACTAGCTGTTCTAGCGATTGATGAGCTTTCCAATAAATAACTTATACAACGGCATCTTTTCCAATATATGGAGAAATAATTTAAACTTCCCCCAAAAATGCTAGTGAGGATTGGTGACAGTAGAGACTGGACTTCTCCTTGAGGATTAGCGTCACAAATAAGAACTTATAGCGAAGTGAAGCGGCTCATCGTACCCTCTCAAGAATGCGCACAGTCGGAACAAAATAGAACCACACATTTCTCGAAACACCCTATAATGATTAAAAATGTTAATTTATTGATAATATATTGAAACTATTTACATAATGATGTTTAATAAACTTGGCTTATTTTTTATACATAATATTCCTAATAACTATGAGAAAGGAGAGAAAAATTTATTGCGTACTTTTAAAATTAGTACAAAATTTAATTTACTTTTAGTGGGAGTCATCCTATTTTTAAGCGTTATGATTGGATTTGTTTCCCATATACAAGTAAAACAAATTATGCGTAACAATTTTGAACAGAGCATAACCCATATTTCAAAGGTTGGTTATTTGCTGCTAGAGGAACGATTTAAGGGAGATTGGGCTATACAAGATGGGGAACTTTACAAAGGGGATACAAAAATCGTTAATCAGGAAGACTTTGTAGATGAGGTGGGAGAAAGCATCGATGGCGGTGTAACCATTTTTCAAGGGTCAAAAGGACTGATCACCAACCTAAAGCTAAATGGAGAACGTTTAGTGGGCAAAGATGCTGATCCAAAAGTCGTTGAAAATGTCATGAATAAAGGAGAAACCTTTATAGGTGAAGCTGATGTAGTAGGAACGAAATATTTAACACTCTATGCACCGATTAAAGATGCAAATGGAGACATCATTGGCATGTGGTTTGTCGGTGAAACAATAGATGGGATTAATACAATTATTTTTGCCTTTATCGGTAAGCTTCTCATTGTATTGTTCATCGGAGCAATCATAGCTGTATTAGGTAGCTTCCTTTTCACAAGAGCATTTGTGAAACCGCTTCATGAAATAAACAATCAACTACGAGATATTGCGGATGGAGAAGGAGATTTAACAAAACAGTTACAAATTAATTCCAAGGATGAAGCAGGGGAGCTAGCGCAATCTTTTAACAAAATGCTGACAAGCTTAAAAGTATTAATGCAACAAATAGCACAATCGTCTAAACAAGTTGATGTATCTTCTGATGGCTTAACAACTAAATCACAGCAAACAGCAGCTATGACGAGACAGCTAACGTCAACATTAGAAGATATAGCGGATGGTTCAAAAACGACATTACAAAGCACAAGTGATAGCCTAACTGCCATGCAGGAAATGGCCATAGGCATTCAACAAGTTGCTGAAACCGCTTCAATTGTTTCAGATGCTGCTGATTTAATGAGTGATGAGGCTACACAAGGCAATGATTCTTTGAATCGTGTATTGAATCAAATGACAATAATTAATGAATCATCTAACAATGTAGAGGCACAGGTCCGTATATTAGGTGATCAGTCACAGCAAATTGGCAATATCGTTGATGTGATTACAAACATCGCAAATCAAACGAATTTACTGGCCTTAAATGCAGCTATTGAAGCGGCTCGTGCTGGTGAACAAGGAAAAGGCTTTGCTGTCGTTGCTGATGAAGTTCGCAAATTAGCAGAACAATCAAAGGAATCTGCTGATCAAATAGCAACACTTATTCATTCCATTCAAAATGATACAGCCAATGTAATTTCGGCTATATCTAGTAACTCGAAGGAAGCTGCGTCAGGTATGGATGTTGTAGATGATACAAAACTGGCCTTCCACAAAATTATGCAGTCGATTAAAGGAGTTAGCACGCAGTTGCATGACATCTCTGCCGTGACAGAGCAAATGTCCGCAAGTGTTGAAGAAGTTACTGCCTCAACAGAAGCAATGGCACGCATTGCGAGCAAGGCAACCGAAAGTACGGAGCACGTGACGCTAACAGCGAAGGAGCAATTAGCTTTCATAGACAATATGGCCTCTTCAGCCAAAGAGCTGGCACAACAGGCAGACGAGCTTCAAAGCTTATTAAAAAAATTTCAATATTAAGGAACGTTGAAAAATGCTTGGATATCCAGGCGTTTTTCAATTTTTATAGGAAAAAGAGGGTTATTTATTTTATTGGAAAAAATGTAAAATGACAGAATTTTGCAGCGCATAGAGATTAAAGAAATTGAGGAGTTAAAGCTAGTAGGTTTCGGGTTTTATGTCCTGTTGATACAGTTCAAAAAACGAGTTGGCGAAATGAAACATGTAGAAAATTCTTCACAGCAAGTAGGTGCTTTTGTCGTAGATCATGATTTTGAAGATGAAGATGATTACTGGGTTTGTGTTGAAGTACATAAAGGGGCCAATTATAAAATAATGGATACCTATAATGTGGATTGAAGCGAATAAATTGCAAAGACTTAAATGGCATCTAGAAATATTTCATAGCTAGGAAGATAGCGAAAATTTAGATGTGGAGCTATTAGATACCATAGATCTAATGTTAAATACGAAATAGGGGGAAAATCTCTGTTAATCGTTATTTTAAAAAAATAGCTTGAGCTATTCATATTTATTTTTTCACAAAGGTTCCCATAATACGAACATATCAGTAAAATAGAGTAGGTTAGGGGGACTGTATTTTGAAAGATCAACGCTTTAAAATTGCGCATCGAGAGGCGCTTATCGGTATCGGGCTTGTTATCGTTAACTTTGCGATTTGGTTTGGCTTTGCCTATGGACTTGGCTCTGATGATCCAACAAGCTATACGTATGTATTCGGTTTCCCTGCATGGTTTTTCTATAGCTGTATTGCAGGGACAGGTTTTATGATTATATTAATCTGGGTCGTCATGAAACTCTTTTTCAAAGAAGTACCATTTGATGATGAGGAGGTGGATCAATAATGCATTGGCAAGTTATTTTTCCACTGCTATTATTTCTAATCATCATCTTTGGTATTGGGATCTGGTCAAATAAGTATGTACGCTCTTCCAATTCATTTTTACAGGAATACTTCCTCGGTGGTCGTGAAATGGGGGGCTTCATCCTTGCTATGACAATGATTGCTACGTACGGTAGTGCAAGTAGCTTTATAGGTGGACCAGGCGTTGCATACACGAAAGGGCTTGGCTGGGTATTGCTGGCGATGGCGCAGCTTCCTGCAGGTTATTTCGTCTTAATGATTTTAGGGAAGAAATTTGCTATTATCGCAAGACGTTATCAAGCCATCACGTTAATAGATTTTTTACGAGAACGCTATAAGAGTCATGCTATTGTTATCCTATCGGCCATTAGTATTATCATCTTTTTATTTTCTGCAATGATGGCCCAATGGGTAGGTGGTGCTCGATTAATAGAATCATTAACTGGCTTAAACTATACAACTGCACTCTTTATATTTGCGATTTCGGTATTAGTGTATGTAATTATTGGGGGCTTCCGTGCCGTTGCACTAACGGATACGGTGCAAGGCTCTATTATGGTTATCGGAACCATTATTTTATTAATTGGGACAATCATCGCTGGTGGAGGAATCGATAATATTATGGCCTCACTTGTCGCTGAGAATCCGAATTTTGTGTCTCCATTTGGAGCTGAAGGTGAGTTAACGCCATTATACGTATCTACATTTTGGATTTTGATTGGTGTTGGAGTTGTGGGACTTCCACAAATCGCAGTTCGTGCTATGAGCTATAAAGATTCTAAAAGTATGCATTTAGCTATTATCATTGGCACTATTGCCATTGGAACAATTATGTTTGGGATGCATCTAATCGGTGTTTTAGCACGACCAGTGATACCGGGTATTGAAATTGGTGATAAAGTTATGCCGATGCTAACATTAAAGGTTTTACCACCATTTTTAGCTGGCATTGTTTTAGCTGCACCGATGGCAGCAACGATGTCTACAGTCAACGCATTACTGATGCTTGTAAGCTCCACAGTAGTGAAAGATATTTACTTAAATTATATAAAACCAACAGCGAATGATACGGAAATTAAGCGTGCAAGTTTTATTGTTACGACAGTGATTGGTTTAGCCGTCGTCGTTTTTGCACTAAATCCACCAGATTTATTAGTATGGCTAAATTTATTCGCTTTTGGCGGACTTGAGGCAGTCTTTATTTGGACCGTCGTATTAGGACTATATTGGAAAAAAGCCAATAAGTATGGTGCTATTGCGTCAATGATTTCGGGTATGATCCTTTATATAATCATTGATCGTTTTTATCCTTCTGTCTTTGGTATGCACACCGTGACAATTCCAATCGTCGCTTCCTTAGTCATATTTGTTATTGTTAGCTTATTAACAAGTCATAAATTTAAAAATGAAAAGTTGTTTATTTAAATTAGAAAACGCCGTAGTAATAGAATTTCTACGGCGTTTTATATTGCAGACAATAAGTGATGGATAGAATGTCCAAAATCGTGGATAGAACATTCGAAATCGCGGATAGAATCTCTGGATTGATGGATGAAAGTTCGAAATGATGGTAAGAACCTCCGGAGCGAAGAAAGAATCAGTGAAGCGACGGATAGACCTCCGAAGAGACGGAAAGAACCACTGGAGCGACGGATAGACCCTTCAAATGATGGATAGAATCACCCAAAACGTGGATAGAACATTCGAAATCGTGGATAGAATCTCTGGATTGATGGATAGAAAGTTCAAAGTGACGGAAAGCCTCTCCGAAGAGACGGAAAGTCCCTCTGTAGCAACGGATAGACCCTCCAAATGATGGATAGAATCACCCAAAACGTGGATAGAACATTCGAAATCGTGGATAGAATCTCTGGATTGATGGATAGAAGTTCAAAGTGACGGAAAGACCCTCCCAAGTGACGGAAAGCCTCTCCGAAGAGACGGAAAGTCCCTCTGAAGCGACGGATAGACCCTCCAAATGATGGATAGAATCACCCAAAACGTGGATAGAACATTCGAAATCGTGGATAGAATCTCTGGATTGATGGATAGAAAGTTCAAAGAGACGGAAAGTCCCTCTGAAGCGACGGAAAGCCTCTACTGAGCGAAGGATAGGACCCAAAAATCCCCTCCGAAATGACAAAAAGCCTCCCAAAATTAAAGAAACAGAACGCCAAAATTTATCGACAAGCTAAGACACCGTAGAGCTAGATATCTACGGCGTTTTTTATGTAATCATAAGCATTTTTAGTTAACAAAGTAATCGTTACAATAATAAATAATACGCGGACAAAGCTGCTACCTTTTTTAATCGCCATACGTGATCCTACAAATGCACCGGCAATTTGAGCGATACCCATTAGTAAACCATAAGCATAATGAATCTGACCTAAGTAGGCGAACATTAAAAGGCCGGCAAAATTACTTGCTAAGTTTAAAAATTTCGCGTTTCCTGCTGCCTTTAAGAAATCGAAGCCGACTAATAAAAAGCTGAAGATTAAAAATGAGCCAGTTCCTGGACCAAGAAACCCATCATAAAACCCAATTGTAAATAACAACAGCATGAATAGGACTAAGTGCGTAAACTTTAAATTTTTGACTGCAGCTACTGAACCCCAATCTTTTTTAAAGATTGTATAGACGGCAACAGCAGCAAGCATTATGAGCATAAGTGGTTTTAGTAATTCGGGATTAATCAAATGAACGGTCCATGCACCAAAAAGTGATCCCACAAAGGCTAGGGGAAAGTATTTAATAACCGAACGAATTTCTAGCTGACCAGATCGATAAAAAGAAATGGTTGATGTTAAAGAACCCATGGTGCCGGCAAGTTTATTAGTGGCTACTGCCGCTGCTGGATTTAAACCAGCAAACATAAGGGCAGGTAACGCAATTAAGCCTCCACCTCCAACAACTGCATCCACAAAGGCGGCTAAAAATCCAAAAGATATTAATAATATGACTACATTTACATCTACTTCAAATAGCATGTTTACACCTCTTTTGATAGTTACTACTGAAATAGTAACTAAATTTCACTTTGCTGTAAAGAATTATTTTTTATTGGCTTATCTTCATAGCCTTAACTTATAATAAAGGAAATGGAGGGATCGAATGGTTGAATTAATCGCGCAATTAAAAGAACTAGGATTCACAGAATATGAAGCGAAGGCCTATATTGCACTCGTACAAAATAGTCATGTTAGTGCCTATCAAGTAAGTAAAAACTCCGGTATCCCTCGTGCAAGAATATACGACATACTTGATGTACTTGTTGAAAAAGGGTTAGTACTGAAAGAAGAAACGGCAGATCAAACGATATACTCTTCCATTCCTGTCGCTGTGTTTTTACAGCAAATTCAGCAACGTTGGCAATCGAATTTCACATCGATTAGTGATCAATTAGAAAAATTAGAAGTAAAAGAGCAGGAAGCGGAGCATAAAGTTGTCACGATAAAAGGAAAAGAGGCAATCGTCAATTATTGTCAGTCATTATTAAAAAAAGCGGAGAAAAAAGTCATATTATCGATGTGGGAAGATATGTATGGGGAATTACGAGAAGCTATACAAGAGGTCGCACAGCATATTCCGATTCATGGTATTACATTGAATGTGGATGAAAATGTTTCACCCTTAGATCAGCATCGTACTACACAATATACGAGAAAAACTTCTACGCCACATTGGTTTATTTTGTCTGTAGATGGTCAAGAGATGATTTATGGTCACTCTCCGGCAAAACACGAAACGGCTTTTATTACCAATGATCCTGTTCATATTTATTTATTAGAGGATTATATCTGGCATGACGTGCTTATTAATCGCCTTTTAAAGCGCGATGATACGGAGCTTGAGGAATGGATTACGAAAGAACGTAAAGCATTTTTCTTAGAATGAAAGTATTGAAAAAGAATCTGCAAGCCGTCATGTACATTACATAAGGCGAGCAGATTCTTTTTTTCGTTAATTATTAATAAAATACTTTATCGACATTGTATTTAGCGCGGAATGAATTGATCGCGTACGTTTCATAAATTTCACGTTCCATTGGATCTTCCACTTCATACACTTCAATTTTGAAAACTTCATCACGATGATTTTTCATCGGTGACACATTGTCCTCAAAATGCTTTTTAATACGTTGACGAATTTTACGTGCTTTCCCTACAAATAAAAGTTCGTTCTCTTCATTGTAGAATAAGAAAATACCACCCTTTTCACGAGTGATTTTATGGAAGTCGATAAAACCATGGTATGGTGTGATTGGTACATCTCCTGGCTTTAAATCTTGTTCGCGTTGGCGAATTACTACATCTGGTTTTGGAAAATCAATTTTAATCAAACTATTCACGTTCCTCTCTGTTACTAAAGGTATATGTTAACATAAGTACAGCATGTTTACCATCAAATAATGAATGTAAACATTCAAGTTTAGTGTTAAACAAATGACATCATGACATGCATGATTAATAACAAAATATTCTATGTATTATTGATATTCTTAATTGTTCATGTTACAATTCTTTTTAATTAAATAATCTTATCATGAGAAGTTGAGGGATTTGGCCCGATGACGCTTCAGCAACCTCTAACGAAAGTTAGAAAGGTGCTAATTCCAGCAAAGGATTTATCCTTTGAGAGATAAGAGTGGACGTGGAAAAATCCTTCTCATTCTATCTCTTATGGAATGAGGGGGATTTTTTAATTTCATCGTTTGATATTGAGCTTTGCGCAGGGCCCGTGCATTGATGGAACAAAAGAAATAAAAGAGAGGGGAATGCAAGATGCCAATTAATATTCCGAAAAACTTACCAGCTGGAGAACATTTACGTGAGGAAAAAATCTTCGTTATGGAAGAGGACAGAGCGAAAACTCAACAAATTCGCCCGTTAAATATATTAATTTTAAATTTAATGCCAGAAAAAGAAAAAACAGAGCTGCAATTACTTCGTTTATTGGGGAATACACCGTTACAAGTGAATATTACATTTTTAAATACAGCTACGCATGAATCGAAAAATGTTAGTAAATCACATTTGCAGTTATTTTACACAACCTTTAATCAAATTCGTCATCGCCGCTATGACGGCATGATTATTACGGGTGCACCAGTAGAAAAAATGGCATTTGAAGAGGTAAACTACTGGCAGGAAATTTCAGAAATTATGGATTGGTCCAAGGCAAACGTAACATCGGTTTTACATATATGTTGGGGTGCACAGGCAGCGTTATACCATCATTACGGTATCGGTAAAATAGAGCTTCCTGCTAAATGCTCAGGTGTATATTCGCATGTTATCACAGATTTAACAGTGGATTTAGTACGTGGCTTTAGCGATTCATTTACGGCACCACATTCACGTTATACATCTGTTTCAATTGATGAAGTACTTAGTCATCCTGATTTACGATTACTATCTTATTCGGAAGATGCTGGTGTTTTCATTGTGCAATCTAAGGATAATAAAAATATTATGATTACTGGCCATCTTGAATATGACGCGACAACTTTAGCTGATGAGTATAGTCGTGATGTTGCGAAAGGATTAGATATTGATGTACCAGTAAATTACTTCCCACATGATAATCCAGCAAATGAACCGATTAATTCGTGGCGTGCCCATACACATTTATTATTCTCGAATTGGTTGAACTACTATGTTTACCAAGAAACACCATACGAATGGGATTTCGTTGATCAAATTGAATATCATATTTAACACTGTAGCAATTAAAAAAATGATGATCTTTTATATCTCAGGGTCATCATTTTTAACATTATGCTTTTTAATTTTCTGATGAATGTTTATCTCTATCACTGCTTGGAGCATTACCGGTATCGCTTTCATTCTGTGTTGTATTACTGCTACTATCACTTTGCGAAGGATTTTCGCTGTTACTAGCACTTTGTGTAGTAGTTTCGTTATTACTACTATTTTCATTTTGAGTAGCATTTCCGCCATTGTTGCTACTTGCACTTTGTGTAGAATTATCATTATTATCACTACTTGCATTTTGAGTAGCATTTCCACCATTGTTGCTACTTCCACTTTGAGAAGAATTTCCACCATGGTTGCTATTATTATTTTGAGTAGAGTTACCGTTATTACTACTACCTGCACTTTGAGTAGCATTTCCGCCATTACTACGACTTTCAATCTGTATACTACAATTACTTTGTGAATTATTTCCTTGATTCCCGTTAATTTTGCGAATTTTCGCGACAAGTAGTAAAACTAATGGTAATAAGATTGCGAAAAAAAAGGAAAAAATAGGCCAGATTTCTCTATTGTAAATTTCTGAATGAATGATATTAGGATGAACAATTTGTGAAAGTCCAAGGATAATCATTCCGAATGGAAAAATGAGCGGTCGATGATTGTTAATTTTACATATTTGCGCGATGCCGATGACCCCAGCATAAAAAAACATAAAAGTTTTAATATAAATTGATATTATCCACATGGTTGCCATAATAACTTCAATACGCTGCAAAAAATTCCCGATTGAAATTCTTTGGGCTAATGAATAGCTAGGAAATGTCCTAGAAGCTGTATTTGCCGGACCTAGGACAAGGATAGCCAGTGTGATGATTGCAATTAAGACAATCCCCCCAAGAATTGTCCCAATGTAAAAAGCTTTTTGTGCTGATTCATGGACGTTAACAGAAGAAGGAAAAATCATTAATAATATGACAAGTGGGAATGAAAAAATACCCATTAATCGAATAATACTAAAGAATAATGATTTTGTTGGTGCTTCCATTATTGGCTGTAGATTTTCCATATGGACGGATGGTGAAATACAAACTACAAATAAAATAAAAATTAAAATAAACATTGCGAATAGTATTTCTGTAGAACGGGCAAAAACTTCAATCCCTAGAAATGCTGCATAAATAATGATAATACTGAACAGAAATGCAAAGGCCATTGTAGGTGTTTCTGGCATTATTTCAGTTTTCATGAAAATGCCAATGAAATATAATAATTCACCAGCAGAAAGAAAGGATAGAATAATAAAGCCAATCGAAGTTATTTTTCCGAAAAAGCGACCTAATATCTTTTCATTTGCCTCAACAAATGTAAGGGTAGGTGTCCGTTTTCCTACAGTAACGAAAAGCTTTATTAAGAGTAAACTTAAAACGACACTAATGATCGCTGCAATCCAGGCATCTTGTTTTGCTTCACTTGTTACACTAGCAGGGCTAATTAAAATGGCTGTTCCAATTGAAGAGAGAAGGGTAATGATCATAAATTGTCTTGAGCTAATTATTTCTTTTTCCATATGAACCTACCCCTTTTCTCTTAACATAAAGTTCCTTATTATTGCCAGAGTGACAATTAAATCTTTAATTGTTGAAAAAATAAAAGTAAGTAAGTCTAGTGGGCCAGGTATCGCTATCATTCTGTGTAGTATTGCCGTTATTATTATTCTGCGAAGGATTTCTGCTATTGCTATTACTTGCACTTTGTTTAGCGTTTTCCGGCATTACTGCTACTAACTGTGAGAGGTTTTACCAGCATTGTTGCTACTATTAGTCTGAGTAGAATTATTAGCAATGTTGCTACTATTACTCTGAGTAGAATTACCAGCATTGTTGCTACTATTACTCTGAGAAGAATTATCAGCATTGTTGCTACTACTACTCTGAGTAGAATTTTCGTCATTACTGTTACTGTCACTTTGATAAGAGTTTCCGCCATTGTTGCTATTATTACTCGGTAGGGAATTACCAGCATTGTTGTTGCTATTGCTCTGAGTAGAATTTTCGTTACTGCTGTTACTGTCACTCTGGGAAGAGTTCCCGCCATTGTTGCTATTATTACTCGGTAGGGAATTACCAGCATTGTTGTTGCTATTACTCTGAGTAGAATTTTCGTTACTGCTGTTACTGTCACTCTGAGAAGAGTTCCCGCCATTGTTGCTATTATCATCCTGTGAGGAATTACCAGCATTGTTGTTGCTATTACTCTGAGTAGAATTTTCGTTACTGCTGTTACTGTCACTCTGAGAAGAGTTCCCGCCATTGTTGCTATTAT
>NZ_JBIWGL010000030.1:0-15517 GCF_044763535.1 Lysinibacillus sp. NPDC095746 | reverse complement strand
TATCACCCTGTGAGGAATTACCAGCATTGTTGCTGCTATTACTCTGAGAAGAATTTTCGTCATTACTGTTACTTTCACTCTGAGAAGAGTTCCCGTCATTGCTACTATTATTACTTTGTGTAGCATTTCCTTGATTACCATTAATTTTTCGAATCATCGCGACAATTAGTAATAATAACGGCAAGCTAACCGTGAAAACGCCTGAAAACAATGGCCAAATTTCTCTATTGTAAGTATAGGAATGCACGATATTAGGATGAATAATTTGCGAAAGACCAATGCAAATTAAACCTAGTGGAAAAATTAGCGGTCGATGATCTTTGATCTTACATATTTGAGCTATACCTATGACTGAAGCATAAAAATACATAAAAGTTCTAATATAGATAGTCATAATCCACATAACCGCCATAATCACTTCAATACGTTGCACAAAATTCCCAATCGAAATTCTTTGGGCTAATGCATAGCTGGGAGATATGCGAGCAGCGGTATTACTAGGACCTAGGACAAGGATGCACAGAATGATGATGATAATTAAAATAAATCCTCCAATCATTGAGCCTATATAAAACCCTTTTTGTGCTGATTTATGAACATTGACAGTAGAAGGATAAAGCATTAAAAGTACGGAAAGAGGGAATGAAAAAAGACTTATAAATTGAAACATGCTATAACTAATCGTTTTTGTGGATGATTCGAAAATTGGCTGAATATTTTCTATCTTAATTTGTGGTGAAATACAAACGACAAAAACTAGAAAAATTAAGATAAATATTGGGAATAGTATTTCCGTAGAACGAGCAAAGACTTCAATCCCTAAATAGGCAGCATAAACGATAATGATACCGAACAGCAATGCAAAAACCATAGTAGGCGTCTCGACCATTACCTCTGTTTTCATGAAAGTCCCAAGAAAAAATAATAATTCACCTGCAGAAAGTAAGGTAAGGAAAATAAAGCCAATTGCCGTAATTTTCCCAAAAAAGCGACCTAAGATGATTTCATTCGCCTCTATAAATGTCTTTGATGGTGTTCGATTTCCTAAAGTTACGAATAACTTTACTAAAAGTAAACTAATAACGACACCGATAATCGCTGCAATCCATGCATCTTGCTTTGATTCGCTTGTTACAGTTGAAGGGATAATTAAAATGGCTGTACCAATTGAAAAGAGAAGGGTAATAATCATAAATTGTCTTGAACTAATTATTTCTTTTTCCATCATGAACCTACCCCTTTTTCTTAACATATCGTTTCCTTATTACTTTGTTAGGGAGATAATTAAATCTCTAATTGGTGAAAAAATATAGGTAACCAAGTCTAGTGGGCTTGGAATTCTTAGCCTTAATGAAACCCCGATATTTAACGCAGCGCCGAGCAATAAAAAAATTGAAAAAATAACAATTGTTTTCGTTTCTTTATTTTTTTTTAATTTTGGAATGAAAGCAAAGGCAATACCAGCTGAAATTATTAGAATAACCATCGTCATAATCATAGCTTATTCTCCCTTCGGCTTCTTCACTAATGAGTTTTCCAGCGTCCCTGTACCTTGTGTTTTAACATGTACTTCAACTTTCACTGGTAGCTCTTGAAATATAGTTAGCCAGTCTTTTTTTATTTTTTTCCACTCTTTTGGATTTGTGCGGTGGAGTGCCTCACCAAATCCAAAAATATCGACCCGGTAATTTTGCTGAACTGACCTGATTGTTTTTTCGATTTGTTTTTTAATAAGTTCTTCTGTTTTTTTACTTACGTATTGAATCGATTTTTCTTTAGTAAGGTCTATATTACATTCAACTTCTCCGACATTTTGGTCAACATCTATAGAAACATTGATTTTTGGAGCTCCATTTTTAAATTCACCTTTTATTTTCGTCTTTGAGTGTGTAATTTCTGTTGATAAAGTACCACCTTTTGGGCAAGCAATAATTTCAATTGTACTTTCTATTTTGTCTTTTAAAAAGGCTAGACTTCTACTCTCTTCTTCCGTTAAAAGTCCAATGAATTTATCTTCTTTAAAAACAGCTAAGCCAACGTACTTCAATATCGCAGAAGCCTTCGATCTTTTAACATTCGTTTGCTCCATTCCCTCACTTTTTTCCCCCTGTATTTCAATGGTAGACATGACTACACTCGTTTCTTTATTATTTAATGTATTGATTAACTCATCAATTTTAATGGATTGGGTTGTACCCCAAGTTTTCTCTGATGTTTTAAGAGAATTTAGTATTTTATTAGCTGGTACTTTTTCGATAGGTGTTAATACATTTAAAACTTCATCGGCAGTTGCGTCATGAGCAACGATGACATCGAAATCATTTCTGAATTCATGATCTCTTGAAATCAAATCTAACGGTTCGTTCATTCCTTCTTTTGCCAATTGGTCACCGAGTACAACTACTTGGAGATGAGCAAAATAAAGTTTTCTAGCTGTTTCAGTTGTCATTTTTCTAATTGCCTCAAAGACCGTTGCACCTTTTGAATGATAGGTAATAACTGGTGAGCGACCTGTAGAAGGCTGTTTTGAGGAAATTTCACTAGGATCCACGACTTGAACAGTTATTTCATATTCATTATCTAATTTATCTATTCCTAACCCTACGACAATTGCTATTTCATTGAGTTCACGCTTACTCCAGCAACCACCTAAAAGCAAAGTAATAATTATTAGTAAACAAATTGCTTTAAATTTTGACATGGTTCATTCCTCGTTTAATTCCTTTTTTTCGTATCGAAATATTTATGCCCCCTGACAGTATTTTTTTGACTAATTAAGCGTGGTCGAGTCAATAAAGCTCTACGAGGGAACAACACTAGTGCGTCTTTTTGATCTTTTAGAATTAATGGGCCAAACGGACTTAAATAAGGAACACCGAAAGTTCGTATGCTACACATGTGTAAGAAAATGATCATTAGGCCAAACATTACCCCAAACAATCCAACTATTGATGCTACAATCATTAATGGGAAACGAAGTGCACGAACGGTATTGGATAAGCCATAAGCAGGGAACAGGAAGCTACAGATTGCTGTTAATGCCACAATTATGACCATTACGGCTGATACGATTCCTGCTTCTACGGCAGCTTGACCGATTACTAATGTTCCAACAATAGATACAGCTGGTCCAATGGTTCTTGGCATTCGAAGACCTGCTTCTCTTAACACCTCAAATGCAATCTCCATTATGAGTGCTTCTACTACGGCAGGGAAGGGTACTCCTTCTCGCTGAGATGCAATACTTATTAGCATAGGAGTTGGCAGCATTTCTTGATGGAAGGTGGTGATAGCTACGTAAAGCGACGGTGCCACCAAAGCTAGACTTATTCCAAAAAATCTCAAAAGGCGTATAAGAGTACTAATTATCCAATGCTGATAATAATCTTCAGCAGATTGTAAAAAGGATGTAAATAAGGCTGGTACAATTAGGACAAACGGTGAGCCGTCCACTAAAATGGCGATTTTACCGTCTAATAGTTCACCAGCAATAACATCAGGTCGCTCAGAATTATAAACTGTAGGGAAAATGGTGGTTTTAGAATCTTGAATAAAATCTTCAATGTAGCCGCTTTCTAAAATACCATCAATATTAATGCGATCTAATCGGGAAAGAACCTCCGCTACTATTTTGTCATTCGCAATGTCGTTTAAATACATAACAGCAACTTCCGTTTTTGTTACTTCACCGATAATACGAGATTTGATCCATAGATTCGGACTTTTAATTTTTCTGCGGATCAGGGCCGTGTTTGTACGTAATGTTTCTGTAAAGGATTCCCTTGGACCTCTAATGACCGACTCTGTTGATGGCTCCATAACGGCTCTATCTTTTGCACCTTGAGTACTCGTTTCAATACCAGTTGAAGATTCATCTAATAAAATGACCGTATTACCATTCAAAATCGAATTGTACAGTGCTGAAAAGTGAAAAATATCATTAACATCGCCGGCAGTTAAACAAGAATCTCTCAAATATCGAATAATCTTTTCTATTTCTGCATCATGATTATCCTCAATATCAAGCATTAGTTTATCAATTACAGCATTAGAAATGGTTATTTTATCGGATAAACCATCTACATAGAGGATTGCTAACGTAAATTGTTCAGCTTTTCCAATGGTAATTTCTCGTATGACAAGGTCATTACTATTTCCAAGTGTATTTTTAATTATTTTCAAATTTTGTGAAAGAGAACTATACAGTTGGTCATTGTTCTGGGAGGTATCAGTAATTTTAGAAATAGACATTTTCATTTCCTCCTCAAGATTTACATAACTATAGAATGTACAACTTTGATAGAAGATAAACCAAGGTTGGAATGAAATTCATATATCTTGAAGTATAGCCTCCGGCGGATGTAAGAGGCATAGATGAGAAAAGCAGTGTTCCCTTCGTTCAAACGAAAGGGAACACTGCTTTATTTTTTATACTCATATTTTAATTCGTCATTTGTAACATCCACATATAAACTGTGATTATTGAAAAACCATAAATCTTTTTCATCTATATAGTAGGTAACATCGTCAATAACTTTCTTAACACCAATGTTGAATGGTTCTTCGCGTGTCATACCTAGGGAAAAGCCTTCGTGAAAAGGACTGGAACCACCATATCTAGCATAAAAACGAATCGTATCTCCGGAATCTACTTCCATCTCTTGTTTGAACCATTGTAGGGCTTCATCTGTTAGTACAATATTCATTAGAATGCTCCTCTCTATGTTACAACCATTTCACCTTTGGTTCAGTACCATTTTTAATGCGTGCAATATTTGCTCGGTGACGGTAAATGATAAAGGTAAATAAACAAGCTATTAAAATACCTAACGCAAAGTCGCCTGTAACAAAATAATAACCGATTGAATAAATAAGTGCTACTAAAGCGGCAATCATGGAAGTTAAACTTACAATCTTTGTAATTTTTAATGTTACAATAAAAACAATAAATAATAAGACAAAAAGAGGCCATGAATATCCTAAGAGAACGCCAGCTGATGTTGCTACCGCTTTCCCTCCGCGGAAACCTGCAAAGATTGGGAACATATGACCAATAACGGCTACTAGTCCAAGTATTAGCGAATGGATAGTGACATCAGAGAATAGCGGAAGAGCTACAAGTAATACGGCTGTTGTACCTTTTAAGACATCCATAATCGTTACGATGATTCCTGCTTTTTTTCCTAAAATACGAAAAGTATTTGTCGCACCTAAATTACCACTTCCATGTTGACGAATATCAGTTTTATAAAAAATTTTGCCTATCCATAACCCAGAGGGGATCGAGCCGATTAAATAAGCACATAAAATAATAAGTCCATTTAGCATATTTGGACTCCTTTCATTCATTGATTAACACTTGGTACTAATAATATGTAATAAATATTCTACACTTTTTCTCTATAATCTACAATGACATGAAGGAGATTTCTTCGTGTATCTTGAATTCATTACAAAAGATAACTATTTTACAAGGATTTTTATATGTATATGACTTTAGGTTAGTCTTTTAGACATGATTCATATAGGCAGCATGAAAGCCCTTTCTAAAAATATAGGTAAAAAGGCAATTTTGTCAATCACCCATTCCTTTGGTAGAATAGAAGTCTATCTTTAATTTCTAGAGTAAACTAGTACGAATTTCTTTAGACAGAAGAAACCCATTTATTACTGTACCTGTATATTTTTCAGAGAAAAGTCAAATGCTTTTGAATGAAAGTTCAAAGCCCTCAGCGATTCGTAGCGTTTTGAAAAAAGTAATGATCAGTGCAACTAAAACTTACTGCCCTGCGTCAAAGGAAGAGAAGAGTTCTTAATACATATTGGAGCAATTATTGCAAATTTTTCTTCCGGTAAAACAGATCAAAACGATGAAGCTGTGAGGATTTTTAAAAATTTTTTGGGCCTGTCACTAGATATTGTTAGGAAATGCTATTATTATTAGGAAGAGAATATAAATAGAACATGCGTTTGTTTTTTGGAGGGGAAATTTTTTGGCGAATAAACAGTCACCAAGCGTCTATAATGATGACGCCATTCAAGTATTAGAAGGATTAGAAGCGGTACGAAAACGACCCGGCATGTATATCGGTTCTACGGATGGCCGTGGACTTCATCACCTAGTATATGAAATCGTCGATAATGCGGTGGATGAAGCTCTGGCTGGCTTTGGTTCTCATATCATTGTCACTATTCATAAAGATCAAAGTATCAGCGTTCGAGACTTCGGCCGGGGAATGCCAACAGGTATGCATAAGATGGGGAAACCGACTCCTGAGATTATCTTCACTGTCTTACATGCCGGTGGTAAATTCGGACAAGGCGGCTATAAAACAAGTGGTGGCTTACATGGCGTAGGTTCGTCTGTTGTTAATGCTTTATCCACTTTTTTAGAAGTTACGATTCACCGCGATGGTAAAAAATATCGTCAACGTTTTGAAAACGGTGGCCATCCTGTGACGACATTAGAAGAAATTGGACAAACAAAGCAGACTGGAACGCTTGTTCATTTTTTACCAGATGACACGATTTTTTCTGTAACAAAATACAATTATGATACGCTTGCAGAACGTTTACGTGAGTCAGCGTTTTTATTAAAAGGCTTAAAAATTGAGTTAATCGATGAACGCGAGGAAGGCAAAGGTGATGTTTTCTTTTATGAGAACGGCATTGAAGCTTTCGTTGCGTATTTGAATGAGGAGAAAGACGTCCTTCATCCTGTTAAGTATGTGGAAGGGATCCAAGACGAAATTGAAGTTGAATTCGCCTTTCAATACAACGATGGATACTCCGAAACAATCCTTTCATTTGTTAACAATGTGCGTACACGAGATGGTGGAACACATGAAACAGGTGCCAAGGCAGCATTAACACGTGTTTTTAATGAATATGCACGAAAAATTGGCCTGTTAAAAGATAAAGATAAAAATCTTGAAGGGACAGACATCCGAGAAGGCTTAGCAGCGATTGTTTCTGTTCGTATACCAGAGCATTTACTACAATTTGAGGGTCAGACGAAGGGCAAGCTTGGTACGAGTGAGGCACGCTCGGCAGTAGATAGTGTTGTTTCGGAGCAAATTTTATATGTGCTTGAGGAAAACGCAGAATTGTCTGCATCTCTTGTTCGTAAAGCTATTCGTGCGCAGCAAGTACGTGAAGCGGCTCGTAAAGCACGTGAAGATGCACGAAACGGCAAGAAGAGCAAAAAAGCCAGTACTATTCTTTCTGGAAAATTAACGCCTGCACAATCTCGAAATGCAGCGAAAAACGAGCTGTATTTAGTCGAAGGTGACTCTGCAGGTGGCTCTGCAAAACAAGGGCGAGATCGTACGTTCCAAGCGATTTTACCTTTGCGTGGTAAAGTTATTAATACAGAAAAAGCCAAGCTGCAGGATATTATGAAAAATGAAGAGATTTCAACGATTATCCATGCAATAGGTGCTGGTGTTGGAACAGATTTCTCTGTCGAGGATTCAGCGTATGACAAAGTCGTTATTATGACCGATGCTGATACGGACGGAGCGCATATTCAAGTGCTGCTGTTAACGTTCTTCTATCGTTATATGCGACCATTGATTGAAGCTGGAAAGGTATTTATCGCATTACCACCACTTTATAAAATATCAAGAGGCACTGGTAAAAAAGAAGTGACTGAATATGCTTGGACTGAAAATGACTTACAAGCGGCCATTAAAAAAGTTGGAAAGGGTTACATATTACAACGTTATAAAGGGCTTGGTGAGATGAATGCTGACCAGCTGTGGGATACGACAATGAACCCTGAAACACGTACATTAATACGTGTGACGATCGAGGATGGTGCACGTGCTGAAAGACGTGTGACCACTTTAATGGGCGATAAAGTAGAGCCGCGCCGTAAATGGATCGAAGCTAATGTAGACTTCGGTATGGAGGATGATTCAAATATTTTAGACAATGAATTCATCCAACAAGAGGAGGACCAAGCATGAGTAGTACGGAAAAATTTCAAGATTTACCTTTAGAAGAAGTTATGGGTGACCGTTTTGGTCGCTATAGTAAATATATTATTCAAGACCGCGCGTTGCCTGATGCACGTGACGGTCTTAAGCCTGTACAGCGACGTATTTTATATGCGATGTTTACAGAGGGTAATACGAACGATAAACCATTCCGTAAATCAGCAAAAACTGTCGGTAATGTTATCGGTAACTATCATCCACATGGTGATAGTTCAGTATATGAAGCAATGGTGCGTATGAGTCAGGATTGGAAAGCGCGTCATATGCTCATTGAAATGCATGGGAATAACGGTTCTGTTGATGGTGACCCGCCGGCAGCGATGCGTTATACCGAGGCAAGACTTTCTGCTATTGCAGCGGAGATGCTACGCGATATAGGCAAGAAAACAGTTGAATTTGTACCGAACTTCGATGATCAGGATATGGAGCCAACTGTTTTACCAGCTCGTTTCCCGAATTTACTAGTCAACGGCTCAACTGGTATTTCGGCTGGTTATGCAACAGATATCCCTCCTCACGCACTTGATGAGGTGCTAGACGGTGTTCTTATGCGTTTAGATAACCCAAATACGACTGTCGATGATTTAATGACCGTTATTAAAGGGCCTGATTTCCCAACAGGTGGGATCATTCAAGGTGTCGATGGTATTAAAAAAGCATACGAAACAGGACGCGGTAAAATCATTGTGCGTGCGCAAGCAGTCGTTGAGCCAATTAAAGGCGGCAAAGAGCAAATTGTTATTACGGAATTACCGTACGATGTTAATAAAGCAAATCTTGTGAAGAAAATCGATGAGCAACGTGTGGATAAACGACTTGAAGGAATTGCGGAAATTCGTGATGAATCGGATCGTACAGGCCTACGTGTTGTCATTGAACTGAAAAAAGATGTTCCTGGACAAGGAATTTTAAACTATTTGTTCAAAACAACTGATTTACAAGTAGCTTATAATTTTAATATGATTGCTATTCATAATCGTCGTCCGACAATGATGACATTACCATTGTTACTGGATTCTTATATTGCCCATCAAAAGGAAGTCGTGACGAATCGCTCCATTTATGATTTGCAAAAGGCAAAAGATCGTTCACATATTGTTGATGGCTTGATCAAGGCACTGTCCATTTTAGATGAAGTCATTGCAACCATTCGTTCTTCAAATGATAAACGAGATGCGAAAACGAATTTACAGGAGAAGTTTGACTTTACAGAAGTGCAATCGGAGGCAATCGTTAGCCTGCAATTATACCGTTTAACAAATACGGATATTACGGAATTGCGTGCTGAACAGGAAGAATTAAATAAATTGATTGCTAAGCTTGAAGGTATTCTTAATAGTGAAGCAAAGCTTGTACGTGTTATTAAACAGGAACTACTTGACATTAAAAAACGCTTTGCAGAGCCTCGTCGTTCAAAAATTGAACAAGAAATTGAAGAAATCAAAATTACGTTAGATGTCCTTGTCCCAAGTGAAGAGGTTGTAGTGACGGTCACAAAGGATGGCTATATTAAGCGTACATCTACACGTTCACATGCAGCTTCGAATGGTCAGGATTTTGCGATGAAGGATTCCGATTATTTATTATATGAAGCAAATTTAAATACACAGCATCATCTACTGTTATTCACAAATCGAGGCAATTATATTTATCAGCCTGTCCATGAACTACCTGATATTCGCTGGAAGGATCTTGGTCAGCATATTTCAAGTATTGTACCGACAGGGGAAGATGAATCTATTATTGCTGTATACGGTTTTGAAACATTCGAACAAGTAAATACGTATATTTTAACAGCTACGAAAGATGGACAAATTAAACGCTCACCTTTAGCTGATTATGCTGTTACACGTTATTCAAAGCCGATCAAAACGATGAATGTTAAGTCAGGCGATGAAATGATTTTTGCAGACATTGTGACAGACGAAGTAGAATTAATGTTAACGACAGATACTGCCTATGCTATTCGTTTCCCAATAGAGGAATTGCCAGTAACGGGTGTTAAAACAGGCGGTGTGAAAGGGATTACGCTGAAAGACGGCGAAGCATTAGTTGGCATCAATGTTTTACCGCCAAATGCCACGGCATATGTTGCGATTGTGACACATCGCGGTGCGGTGAAAAAAATGAATGTTGCTGAGGTAGAGATGACGAGTCGTGCAAAACGCGGCTTAAAAGTGTTAACAGAATTAAAAGCGAACCCACATCGTATCGTGGCTGTAGTAAAGGTTACAGATGAGGAACAACTAACAATCGAGACGGAAAAAGGCATGCAAGAGATTCTTGACGTACATGCATTAACTCGAGCAGATCGCCACTCCAACGGTTCCTTTAAAGTAGATATTGCTACTGACGGTGCCATTTCTCATGTCTTTACGGTCAAAAAAGAAGAGAAATAACATTAGTTTTCTAGCCCATGCTCTTTGAGAGCTGGGCTTTTTATAATTATCGTACTTAAAATTTAATTTGTGTTTTCAACTGATAAATTAGGGCAATCGCTGATAAACTCCCAACAATCGCTGATAAAGAAAAATTCATTAATGGGCTGGTAGTTGCCAAATATATGTCAGAAGATAGAGCTATTGAAAGACGATGCTGTTAAATTATTTTTACAGCACGATCGGTAAACAGAGCCTTGTCATTTCCGGATAGATATGGGTATAATAATCACGAAAAGTTCATATGGAAAGAATGTAGGGGGGCTGGTGTTGCCAGCTGAGATTGTGTCCGATATAGACACTGACCCTTTGAACCTGATTTGGCTCGTACCAGCGTAGGGAACATCTATTCAAAAAGAAATTTTTGATATTGATTGTAAAACGTCTGGGAGGAATCCTAGGCGTTTTTTGTTTTCAGACTTTTGTTGTATACACAGACCGTGAACGCTTTCTTCTGGTAAAGGCATTCATTCATGAACATTTCACACTACTTACTTGGAGGATTAAGCATGAAAAAATGGTTATTGGTCCTAATGGCTGCACTTTTCACATTAGTGGGCTGTAGCGAAAAAGAGGCTAAAAAGGATGCTAAAGGATTAACAAAAGTATCGGTTGTCCTAGATTGGACACCGAACACAAATCATACTGGTTTATATGTAGCGGAAAAACTTGGCTTCTTTAAGGAACAGGGTTTAGATGTAGATATAATATTACCGGGCGAAGCGGGAGCAGATCAGCTTGTGGCGTCTGGCAAGGCTCAGTTTGGCGTAAGTTATCAGGAAGGGATTACACAGGCACGTGTGCAAGATGTACCGCTAGTATCAATCGCGGCGATTATTCAACATAATACTTCTGGCTTCGCATCCATTGCATCAAAAGGCATTACGTCACCGAAGGATTTTGAAGGTAAAACTTACGGTGGCTGGGGGGCACCACTTGAAAAGGCAGTACTGCAATCACTAATGCAAACAAAAAATGCAGATATCAATAAATTAGATATTATCAATGCAGGCGATATAGATTTCTTCACAATGATGAAAAAAGATATTGATTTTGCGTGGATTTATTATGCATGGACAGGTATTGAAGCAGAACTGCGTGGCGAAAAACTCAACATGCTATATTTAACAGATTATAGTGATCAGTTAGATTACTACACACCTGTACTTGCTACAAATGAAAAAATGATTAAGGATGATCCTGAGACGGTAAAAGCATTTGTCGCTGCTGCAGCAAAAGGCTATGACTATGCGATCAATCATCCAAATGAAGCAGCAGATATTTTACTAGAAGCGGTACCTGATTTAGATAAGAACCTTGTGCATAAAAGTCAGGAATGGTTAGCAGATAAGTATCAAGACGACGCAGCACAATGGGGCGAGCAAAAGCTAGCTGTTTGGGAAAATTACGCGAAATGGATGGCGGACAATAAAGTTTTAGAGGGCGAATTTAACGCAAAACAAGCATTTACAAACGACTTTTTACCGAAAAAGGAGACAAAGTAATATGGCAAACTCATTAATAAGTGTACAAATTATCCCGAAAACTGAAAAATATGAGGATGTGATCCCGTTTGTCGATGCAGCGATTGCGGTTATCGACGCATCAGGGGTAAAATATGAAGTTCATCCATTAGAAACGACCATGGAAGGTGAGCTAACGACTTTACTACAAATCATTGAAAAAATGAATGACAAGATGATTGAGCTTGGCGCTATTAATGTCATTACGCAAGTGAAAATTTTATATCAGCCATCCGGTATTACAATGAATACACTAACGGAGAAATACAAGTAATGAGGCAGGCTTTCAAACAAGGAAGGACGATAATTTTTATCGCCTTCCTCTTATTCATATGGGAACTTATTGTCCGTTTTGCAGACGTGCCACATTGGCTATTGCCCACACCAAGTGCCATTTTGAAAGAAGGCTTTCAATCGTATGAGACGTTTGTACCACATGCTATAGCGACTGTTCAATTAGCACTTCTAGGCCTTGCCATTGGAATAGTGTGTGGGCTAACGGTTGCTGTGCTATTACATCGTTTTACGCTTGTGCGGGAGCTATTTTATCCTATTCTTATTATGTCACAAAATGTCCCAGTGCTCGTTCTAGCACCACTCTTAATCATTTGGTTTGGCTTTGGTTTATTGCCAAAGCTTATTATTATTTGTCTGGTGTGCTTTTTCCCCATTGTTATTTCCGCAATGGATGGCTTCCGTCAAACCTCACCTGAGCTGAAGCATTATTTTGAAATGATTGGGGCAACGAAATCACAAACCTTTTGGAAGCTTGAATGGCCATATGCGTACCCGTCGATTTTTTCAGGCATTAAGATTGCGGCGACGTATAGTGTTATGGGAGCTGTCATTGCAGAATGGTTAGGTGCGAAAATGGGGATTGGCGTCTATATGACATTGGCGCAATCTTCATTTCGAACGGATCGCGTGTTTGTAGCGATTTTTGCCATCATTTTTTTAAGTTTCCTATTATTTAGTGCTATTCGGTTATTAGAAAAACTTGTTGTGAAGGGGAGAAATCCATGCTAAGCATTCAAAACATTGATAAATCCTTTAATGCTCTTCCTGTTATTCGCGATTTATCATTTGAGGTCAAGGACGGGGAATTTGTGGCGATTATCGGACCGTCAGGCAGTGGTAAAAGCACACTCTTTCAATTAATTGGTGGTGTCTCTTCTATTGATAAGGGAGCTATTTTATTAAACGGTACAGATATCCAACAAAAAAGAGGAACGGTCGGCTATATGCCTCAGCAGCCCTGCTTACTACCATGGCGTACGATAGTAGAAAACGTCGCGATTGTCGAGGAGCTTCATCGCAAACCAAATATTGAGCTTGCCAAGGAGTGGTTAAATAATGTTGGGCTCGCGACGTTTGAAAATGCGTATCCTAATGAGCTGTCGGGTGGTATGCAACAGCGTGTATCATTTATTCGCGCAATTGTTAGTAATAAGCCCATTTTATGCTTAGATGAGCCGTTTTCTGCACTTGATGAGTTTACAAGGCTTGAAATGCAGGAGTGGCTTTTATCGATTTGGGAGAAAGATCGAAAATCGATATTGTTCGTAACTCACAGTATCGAGGAAGCTCTCTTTTTAGCGGATCGTATCATTGTGCTCACGAAACGGCCAGCGACGATTAAAAAGGAAATAATCGTACCTTTTGCAAGGCCACGCCAAGAAGAAATTCGCCATTCCGCTACATTTACGGCACTAAAGCAACAGTTATTCACGTATTTAAAAGAAGAGAAGGATGATGCAAATGTTGATTGATGCACATATTCATTTAGATCAGTATAAGGAACACGACATTCCAACTTTGCTAGAAGAAGCTGAACATGTCATTGCCGTTAGCATGAATCTTCCATCGTGCGAGAAGACGAGAATGCTGGCGAAAACCTATGCAAAAGTAAAAGCAGTATTTGGTTTTCATCCTGAACAACCGTTACCAAGTGAAGCGGAGGAAGATGCATTATTCGAGTGGATACGCCAACATGCTCATGAAATGGTCGCAATCGGCGAGGTAGGCTTGCCTTATTATTTGAGGCAGGAGAAGGCGATAGATGTTCATCCGTATGTGGCATTGTTAGAACAGTTTATCGTATTGGCGAAGGAATTAAATAAACCGATTGTATTACATGCTGTTTATGAGGATGCGGCGATTGTTTGTGATTTATTAGAAAAACACCAAGTAACAAAAGCGCATTTTCATTGGTTTAAAGGCGATGAGGAAGTAATTGAACGGATGATTTTTAATGGATATTTCATTTCTGTCACGCCTGATTGTACGTATGAGACTGAGATTCAACAGCTAATCAAAAAATACCCAATCGAGCTGATGATGGTAGAAACAGATGGACCTTGGCCGTTCAAAGGTCAATTTGACAATAAACGAACATCGCCTTGGATGATGGATCATTCCATCGAGGTTATCGCTTCGATAAAAGGTCTTACAACTGAGGAAGCGGCGCATATCATTACAAAAAATACGACAACATTTTATAATTTATAGTAAATAACGCAGCTGTTCTTTTAAAGAGCAGCTGTGTTTTTGTTAAAAGATCAGAATCGCTGAAAGTGCTTCGAATATCGCTGATAAAAGAGCCAGAATCGCTGATAAAACATCGAAAATCGCTGATAAAAGAGCTAGAATCGCTGATAAAACCTCAAATATCGCTGATAAGAGAGTTAGAATCGCTGATAAAACGTCAAACATCGCTGATAAGAGAGCTATAATCGCTGATAAAGCCTCAAATATCGCTGATAAAATTTCAAGTTTTAGCGGCGTTCCTTGCTTGGTTAGCAGCGGAATTTCGCGTTTTAGCGGCGTTCTTCCTTTGGTTAGCGGCGCAACTCACACTTTTAGCGGCGAATTCCAATATAAGCTAGACAATTTGACTAAATCATAGTCAGAGTTGAAGAATATTGTATAGAATTTTCCAATATTAAGGACTTGACTATAAAAGAGCTAGAATCGCTGATAAAACCTCGAACATCGCTGATAAAAGAACTAGAATCGCTGATAAAACATCGAAAATCGCTGATAAAAGAGCTAGAATCGCTGATAAAACCTCAAATATCGCTGATAAGAGAGTTAGAATCGCTGATAAAACGTCAAACATCGCTGATAAGAGAGCTAGAATCGCTGATAAAGCCTCAAATATCGCTGATAAAATTTCAAGTTTTAGCGGCGTTCCTTGCTTGGTTAGCAGCGGAATTTCGCGTTTTAGCGGCGTTCTTCCTTTGGTTAGCGGCACAACTCACACTTTTAGCGGCGAATTCCAATATAAGCTAGACAATTTGACTAAATCATAGTCAGAGTTGAAGAATATTGTATAGAATTTTCCAATATTAAGGACTTGTCTATAAAAGAGCTAGAATCGCTGATAAAACCTCGAACATCGCTGATAAGAGAGTTAGAATCGCTGATAAAGCCTCGAACATCGCTGATAAGAGAGTTAGAATCGATTGAGTCCGTATAATTGTGTAAAAAGAAAAGGGGTCATTTTCTTTCCTCTTGGTTACAATGTTTTCAACCACGAAAATAAAGTAAAGTGAGG
>NZ_JBIWGL010000029.1:0-56534 GCF_044763535.1 Lysinibacillus sp. NPDC095746 | reverse complement strand
CACACCCGTTCCCATACCGAACACGGAAGTTAAGCTCTTTAGCGCCGATGGTAGTTGGGGGCTTCCCCCTGTGAGAGTAGGACGTCGCTAGGCACCTAAAAAAGTCGAGGATTTATTCCTCGGCTTTTTTGTGTGTGAAAATAAATAATTTTTAGTCCTATTATTAGTAGACTAACTTCAATTGCTTTAAAGCTAATGCACGACACCAGCACTTTGAAACAAAAGCAGCCTTAATTTCTGAATATCAACTGCTTGGACAAAGCTCACTTTTCAAGAACAATCCATCGACTGGCGAGTGAGTATATTACCGCTCTGGCAGACAATAAAGTGAAAACTTAACATGTGCACAATACAGTGTATATTTGAATACTTGGTTTTTAGAACGTGAAAAGGAGGGATTTATCATATATTTGATGCATCTCTCTTTTTATTGTGGATAAGTGAAAAACAGTACAAGAAATGGCTAAGATTCCGCCATGTATTTTACGAATGAACCGAGGATTCACAGTAAGATATTGGGATCCTTTTTATCATAAATTTGTAACTATCTTCATATAGTATTAGTAAGCCTATGAAAGGAGTCGTTATCATGCGCATGCCGGCATTACCTAAAAAGAAGTCTCCTCCAAGGGAAGCACCAAGGTCATGGTGGAAAGTTGTGAAAGCGTACTTATCCAGAGGGAGGTTTTATCGTATACCGCCTCGGAATCGATAAATGAGTTAAATGTTCGATGCAAAAAAAGTCGCTTTAATAGCGACTTTTTTATCTTCTTTCAGTCAGCGAAAGCGCAATTATAATGTCTGTTCATTTTCTAATAGAAATGTATTTTTTGTTGGACCAATTAAATAAAGCTCGTGCATGGCTCGAGTGAGTGCAACATAAAGTAGCTTGCGATCGACCTTCGTATCGTAGAAGGGTGTATCGAAGGCAGCTACGATCACAGCATCAAATTCAAGGCCCTTTGCTAAATGACTCGGAACAACGAGCAATAATTGCTGATTGATGGATTCATTTTCAGTAAGAAGCTGAGAAGCAATTTTTTCGTCCTGCAATGCTTGCTGCATTGTTTTTGCCTCTGCGGTCGTTTTGCAAATTAAAGCAACGGAATGATGTCCATTGGCGCGAATGGCTTCAAAAATTTCCTTTATTTGCAAGGCATCAAATGATTGAGCTTGAATAAAGGTAGGGACATTACCATGTCGAACTACTGGCTCTACTAATGGAAGCTGTTCATCCATTTGAGCTAAGACTTTGTTAGCGACCTCCATAATTTCGATTGTTGTTCGATAGCTTTTTTGCAGTGTTCTAAAGCTTGCTCTAGGAAATAGATTTTGGACAGGTTCCCAGGCAGTAAGAGAACGATAGCTGTGAATTCCTTGTGCTAAATCACCGACCATTGTAAACATATCTGTTTCAAGGCCAGTTTTTAAAGTAGCAAGCTGAAATAAACTATAGTCCTGTACTTCATCGATGAAAACGACTCGCATTTTCCATTCATCAGGAATGCCCTTTATACGAGCTTGTAAATAATACAGTGCAGCTAAATCTTCAAGCGCCCATTGTTCTTTAGTATGTGCCTGTAAAAATTGCTGTTGCTCAAGATAATGCCATTCTGGAGCAAGCTCTGCTAAAAGCTCAGCATTTGTTAGGAGAGTACGATAGAGAGTCTTGATGTTATGTTTAGCAAAGCGTCGCATATAAACTGTTGCTGTTGATTTTGCCTCTTTTTCAATGGCAGGTATGCGTTCATCACGTTCATCAATAAACTTCGTGACAACCCGACGCCGTTTGTCATCATCACGAAATCCATCAAGTGCTCTGCCAAGTGCTTCATCATATTTTTTATGAAGTGTATTTAAAATAGCCTGTTTCTTTTGACGAGCATGGCTTGCTAGCACTTTTTTAATATGTGCTAGTCGTTTTTCAATCGGCATATAAGAAAATTCATATAAAAATAGCTTCTTTAAATGGGAGGCACGCATAATGCAGTATTTTTCTATGAAAACATCCTCAAATTGGTTGGCAATTTCCTGCTCTATTTTTTGAACGTATCGTTCTATTACATCTCGATAATAAAGCGAGCCCTTCATTTCAGATATCCACGAAGCTACCTGTTGGGGTTCTCCTGCAACAAGAGATTCTAACTGCTCATTTGGGTTTTGAAGTTTCAATTTAAGCTTCGTCGCGGCTAGAACGTAATCGGAAAAGGTTGTTTGGCAAATTTTATCAACACCAAGCTCTGGTAAAACATCACCAATATAATCGATAAATAACTTATTCGGTGCTAAAATCATGAGCTGCTCAGGGTTAAAATGCTCGCCCATCGTGTAAAGGAAGTAAGATATTCGGTGTAGGGCAATTGTTGTTTTTCCACTACCAGCAGCACCTTGTACGATAATTGGCTGACGAAGATGTGCTCGTATAATTTCGTTTTGCTCCTTTTGAATAGTGGAGACGATTTCTGTTAAACGCACATCTGCTTTTCCAGCTAACGCTTCTTGCAGTAATTCATCATTTGTTGTTAAATCAATATCCCGTAAATCGAGCAATTCACCATCATTAATTTTATATTGGCGTTTGGCAAATAGATGTCCCTTATGGATTTCTCCACGAACATCATATTCCATATCCCCAAGGCGACCATCATAATAGACGTTTGCTACCGGTGAACGCCAATCGACTATTATAGGCTCATGGGTTTCTCGATGAAACAACGACGTTTTTCCGATATAAAGAAATTCTTCAGGATCCCCTGTCTTTTGGAAATGAATTCGGGCAAAGTAAGGCTTTTTTTGAATAGCTTCTAAGCCTTCCTTTTGGTTTCGGGCCATTTCAAAGAAACGAGCATTTGCTAAGATATTAATATAGCCCAAACTTGAATCTAAATAATCAAGATCTGCCATAGACTTACGAATATTCTCCTGAGCAGATTGCAAACCTCTTTGTGATTCATTTAAAATTTGCTGCATGTAATTTTTAGTGTAAGCTAGTCGCTCCACTTCAGCCTGAAAATCTGGATGTTGTGCAGTCATTTTTAGCACCTCCTAAGTACTTACATTTTCAAGTAGATTCTCATACTACTATATATAATATTTACCATCAAGTGAAATTGTAATAGGCTTATTAAGAAAGAAGAGAAATCGAAATTTTAATGGCCCGCCTGAGTTGAAAGTTGGGCGAAATAGGAGGTTATCAAATTTGGACATTTTTTCCCATAGAGGCGTTTCAGCACATTACCCAGAAAACACTATGGCTGCTTTTGTGGCAGCATCAAAGCTTTCGATTACAGGGATTGAACTAGATGTTCATTTAACAGCGGATAGGGAGTTAGTCGTTATTCATGATGAAACGATCGATCGCACATCTAATGGCTCTGGCTACGTAAAGGATTACACGTTACAAGAGCTCCGTGCATTTGATTATGGCTCATGGTTTTCTTCTAAATTTGAAGAGGAGAGTATACCAACTCTAGGAGACGTTTTAGAGCTATTTGCAGGCACACATCACCGCATTAATATTGAGCTCAAAACCGATATATTTCCATATAACGGGATAGAAGCGCTTGTAATTAAGGAGGTCGCTGCATATCAAATGACAGAAAGAGTCATTATTTCCTCCTTTAATCATGAATCTATTCAGATCGTGGCACAAAGAGCACCATATATTGAAAAAGCGGCACTGTTTGCAGAAATTTTAGTTGATTTTAACTGCTATACAGCTCAAATACCGGCAGATGCTATACATGTTAGCCTACCTACAGCATTTCGGAGATCCATTCAAGAAGCTCTTAATGAAGGAGCAACTGTCCGTGTCTATACAGTTAATGATGTCGAGCATGCAAAGCAATTACAGCAGCTCGGTGTACAGGCAATATTTACAGACGACCCGGAAAAGATAGTATCAGGATTGACTGATTTGTAGGGTTGAATGGCAGGGGCGGGGGATAGAAGTTAGGGCGACGGAAAGAATGGTCAAAGCGACGGATAGGAAGTCCAGAACGACGGAAAGAAAGGCCGAAGTGACGGATAGAAATTAGAGCGACGGAAAGAAGAGTCGAAGTGACGGAAAGAATGGTCAAAACGACGGAAAGAAGAATCGAAGTGACGGAAAGAATAGTCAAAGCCGTGGATAGAACCGCCGATCGTGGATAGAACCGCCGAAATCTCGGATAGCCCCAACAGAAGGAAAGAATGTTCAAAGTCGCGGATAGCCCAGCCAAAATCGAGAATACGCCCCGATAGATTGACGAGGATAGAACCAGTCGAAGCGGCGGATAAAACCGCCAATCGCCGAAAAAGGCGCTATTAAGGGCTTTTTTGGATTTAACGCGCTGAGGTGTGCGAATCAGTGCGTTAAATCCTAGTATGTGAAGAGTATAGCAAGCGATTAATTTTTGGTTCTTACCACTTTGCGCGGTTTTCTTCGATACTGCCTAGCATTTGTTTGATGACAAGTGTTTCGCCATTGTCTAGTAATACGGAGCCGTCGAAATAGCCAAACATTTGATGTACTTCAGATTTTATGAGACCAGCTTTTGTGACGGATACACGCTCGAAAAATGGGGAGAATGTTAATGAAACTTGGTTCGTGAATTTAGTTTTAATTTTCCAGCGTTGCATTAAATCCTCTTGATTATAATTGAACAGTACATCCTCATGTATTTTGGTCATTTTACCTTCTACGAAAACAGCATTTTCCGTCATTCCGGTTCCGTCTGTCCATTTACCCCCTAAATTGAGTCCGATTCGTCTGCCTCGAACTCGCTGTGAGGCCATTCCCCAAGTCCATGTGGATTCACGGGGCCAAACGCCACGGCTGTATTCTAGGACAGAGAAGTTTTCCTCAGGAGAAAACATAAAACGGCGATTACCAATCGTCACAAACCCAGAAGTGGGGAGTATATGATGCTTACCTGTGAATTGGAATGTTTTACGGTTCCAAGGGATGACTACATTTAATGACTCATCTGTAGGCGGATGCTGAATGACAAGCTTTGCACGTAAAACATCTCCATCGAAGTCTGGGATTGAAACGGATAGATGGGTTTCATTTTGTACATATGTCATATCAATCATCATTTCACTATTTTTGAAGGATACGGAATCTAGCACCTGTGTAGGCATTTTTAACTTTCCACCAAATGGAATTGTAATTGTTTTTTCAAAGTAGCGCTGTGTTTCATATTCAAGGAAATAGACGAAGCAGACCGCTGCGTAGTCTAGATGGCTAATAGTAGCTGAGAAGATGATCTCATCGCCATAGACACACCAATAATTCCATTTCTTTTTGCGCATGATATGGCCACTTAAATTGCTGTTTATGAGAGGTTTACGAGCAAATCCGATGGCAGCTGGATTTAAATTACCTTTTTTATCGCATAAAAGAGTAGGTTGTATAATTTCTTTCTCAGCATGCTGCTTCAATTTTAACATCCCTTCTGATTCGTAATATAAAAGCCTATAATTTCTTACCCTTATTGTAGCAAAAACTATCTCAAAATTGGCAATGATAGTGCCAAATAAGACCACATTCGACATTTTTATGAATAAGGACCTAGCTAATAGAAATCCCTCATTATACATATGTTGAACTTAAGGAGGGGAAGCGTGGCAAAAATGTATAACAGACAGGCCGCTGTACAGTATGCAAACTTGTGGTGGAACAGGCGTAATCCAGCATTTCCGAATTTTACTGTTGATTGCACGAACTATATATCCCAATGTTTACTTGCTGGAGGAGCACCAATGCGAGGGGCTCCAAATAGAGGGAAAGGTTGGTGGGTTCAACATGGAAATTGGAGCTTTAGCTGGTCTGTTGCACATTCCCTTAGATGGTATTTGGAAGGCTCGACAACGGGATTGAAGGGTAGGCGTGTACAATCTGCGGAAGAATTAGAACTTGGAGATATCATTTTTTATGATTTCCAAGGGGATGGAAGAGTTGATCATTCCGTAATTGTGACAAGTATCCAAAATGGTATTCCATATGTTAACGCACACACTTCAGATAGCATTAATCGACCGTATTTTTATGAAGATTCAACGGCTTATACGCCAAGCATGACTTATCATTATATTCATATAGAGGATAGTTTTGCTTAAGGTGATAGTAGTGTTAAAGCTCATCATTTTGTGATAATGTGAAAGATAGAAGATATTAATTTTGCCTTGGCGTAATTGCGTCCGGTTTTGAATTGTAATAACAAAATCCGTGACATCCGCCGAAGGCTTTATTTTCATTCAGTAGGTATGTGGACACCAAATAAAGGAACTATATCTGAATTTACCTCATTACTTTCAGAGAAGGGAGTCTAGTCCTCTGTACCTGTCGCTTTGCTTTCGGTACAAGAGAGATTTGTAACTACCGTTTCACTTACGAATGAAGATAAATCTTAATTATTGTAGTGTTTAGAAGGAGATAAGAGTAAATGAGCGAACAATTTTTATCTATTAGGGATGCGATTATTGAGCGTCGATCTATTAAAAAGTTTAATGGACAGCCGGTGGATCGTGAAGACTTATTGGCCATTATTGACGATGCAGTGTGGGCACCGAATCATGGAAATCGAGAGCCTTGGCGTTTAGTTGTTGCATGTGGTAAGGAGTTAGATGGTCTTCATAATTTATTGCGTGATTTAACGATACCGAAATGGCAGGAGCTTTCAAGTGAAGATTTAGCGAAGCAAATGACGAAATTTACATTACCGGGTGGCTATGCTTTTATCATCGTTCCAGAGGATGCTCGACAAAAAGAGCGTTTAGAAGATTACGCAGCGGCAAGCATTTTTATTCAAAATATACAATTGCTAGCTTGGGATAAGGGAATCGGCTCATGTTGGAAAACACCTGGGTTCCTAGATAACCCGAAATTCCGTGAAGCTCTAAAGATTCAGCCGGGTGAGCGTGTGATCGCGATGCTACAAGTTGGCTATTTTGATGAAGTACCAAAAGGGAAAGAACGTAAAAAATCAGTAGATATCGTTTCGATTTTTGGAGAATAACAAAAGTAAAATCCCCTCGTTTAAAATGGACGAGGGGATTTATTTAATTTATTTTTGTAATTCAGCTACCTCGAATAAATAATCACTTAAAACGCGTAATCCTTTATCGAAGTTTTCTAAATGGAAGTGTTCATTTGGTGCATGGAAGTTTTCGCTTGATAAGCCGAAGCCCATTAGCACTACTGGCAATTCTAAAATTTCATCAAAGGCAGCCACGATAGGGATTGATCCTCCTCCACGTGTGTAAGCAGTTGGCACATTATATACTTTTTCGTATGAGCGACCAGCAGCTTGGATAAATGGATGATCAAATGGCGTTAAGAATGGGCGACCTTTATCGAATTCAGAGATTGTCACTTCAACGCCGGTTGGCTTATGTTTTTCAATATGTGCTTTTAATAGTGCTACAATTTCATTAGGCTCTTGATTTGGTACTAGACGGCATGTGATTTTTGCGCCAGCCTCAGCAGGAAGCACTGTTTTAATGCCTTCACCAGAGAAGCCACCAAATACACCATTGATCTCTAGTGTTGGGCGTGCCCAAGTACGTTCTAAATAGGAATAACCAGCTTCACCGAATAATTCCTTCACGCCAACTTCTTCCTTCACAGATTCTTCATCGAAACCAAGCGCACGGTAAGCTTCACGTTCCTCTTCCGATAATGGTAAAACTTTATCATAAAAGCCCTCAACTTGAATTGTACCATGCTCATCGCGGAAGGATGCTAGAATGTCAGCTAATGCATGAATAGCGTTTTGGACACCGCCACCGTAAAGACCAGAGTGAAGGTCACCTTTTGCACCACGAACATCAATCTGAACACCTGTTAAGCCACGTAATCCATAGCATACAGCAGGCTTACCAGGGCCATATAAACCTGTATCAGAAATCAAAATTAAGTCAGCAGCCAGTTTCTCCTTATGCTCTTCAACATAGGCAGGAAGGTTAGGACTACCAATCTCTTCTTCACCTTCATAGATGAATTTCACGTTCACTGGTAAAGTGCCAGTTGTCGCAAATAATGCTTCAATCATTTTTAAGTGCATAAATACTTGCCCTTTATCGTCACTAGCACCACGAGCGAATAG
The DNA here is from genome assembly GCF_044763535.1 of Lysinibacillus sp. NPDC095746. NCBI lineage: Bacteria > Bacillati > Bacillota > Bacilli > Caryophanales > Bacillaceae > Lysinibacillus > Lysinibacillus sp. NPDC095746. Next base: position 48,444 of record NZ_JBIWGL010000029.1, on the reverse strand, counting down.
TTTGTTGTCTCGGATTGTTGGGTTGAATGGCTCTGTTTCCCATAAATTTAGTGGGTCAACCGGTTGTACATCATAATGACCGTAAAATAGAATAGTTGGTTTATCCTCTGCGTGTAACCAATCCGCATAAACAACAGGATGTCCTGCAGTTTGCGTAATAGAGACATTCTCAAGATTTAGCTTTTTAAAAGCATTTGCTAGCCACTCAGCGGCATTTTGTATATCTCCTTTATGCTCTGATAAAGAACTAATACTTGGAATACGTAAAAATTCATTTAATTCATTTAAATGTGCTTCGCGATGTTCTGAAAAATACGCATCTAATTGCTGTAAATTTGTCATCTAGCATCCCTCTTTTCAAATATTTCGATAATAGAAATAGTATAGCATAATGTGGTTGGGGAATCTTGTTATAGCAATGGTTTCTAACGTTTTAATTAGTTAATGCTTAGTCTTGCATACCTGGATGATTAACACAAAGCACTTGGCTACAAAGTAGGTGTTTTGTATTTGAAAGACTATGAATATACCCCTTTTGGAACAGCTTCACGACTAATAATGGAGGATAATTGAATGCCACTTTCGATTTAAGTAATAGGAGAAAAAGCTGGTCCGCATGTATTACTTTATTTAAAACATATAAAAGCAGGGAATTTAATGTTTGAAGCTGAAAAATTGGGCGTTCGAATATATTCCCCAAACGTCCATTGGTATCTTCAAAAGCCAGAATCCATCATTATGTTGGGATTCGGATGGGGCTAGGGTCTGATAAAAGGTAGAATGAAAATGCCACTTCTTGGTTTACTTTCTACATATCCTTCAGCAAGCAACTGCTGGTAGACAGATTGTATAACTTGTTTGCTAAAAAGCATCTACTCTTGGGGTTGCTTTTAGATTTTGTCGCCATTTTTTTAAGAGGAAAAAGTCTTCAAATTATTTACAAATAGTAGTAGTTTTGGAGTTTTCTCAATTTTTAGTTTTGTGTTAATGTACTTAGTGGACTATATTTTATAAGGGGGTTTTTAAATGTCTTCTACGACAACATTAATCGAAGATTTTCAAAGTTTTTTTAATCGTTTTCAAAAAGTATGGAATGGTTGCAACGCGGATGAAATGATTGCTTTAATTTCACGGGATATAGCAGTACGGTGGGTAGGGCCTGGTACTGATATTTCAGATTGGGGATACGAAGAAACTTGTAAAGGTTGGGTAGAGGCATATAAACAGTATGAAGGCCATGATCCAAAATGGCATTTTAAAGAATTGTATACTACACCTGCATCAGAAAATGAAGTGATTGCAACGTTTTGGGTAACTTTTGAAATGGACGGGAAATTTTTAGAGGTAGTGAAATTATTTGTTCAGAGATTTAGGAAAGAACAAAATGATGAATGGAAGCTAATAAGGGAATATTGTGAGCACCTAAATGCGGAATCTTTTATCACTAATTGAGGAATGCACATCTTTATTAAACTTTAATAAGTTTTATTCAACCACTCGTATTTGAGTGGTTTTATTATGCTCAATGAAGCGGGGCAGAGTCCATCTTGGTTCATTATCGTATGCCCATCTAACCTCCCAAAAAAGCACCCAATCGTAACGGACTTGGGTATTGCTCGGTTATCACCTTTACATTGAACTATTCGCTGGAGTGTATATTCTTGATTATTAATTGCTAAAGAAATATAATTTCTAAATAGAAACTATATGCGAGGTGAAATAAGTGGAAAAAATAAAAAATGCTCTAATTAATTTGCAATGTGAATTGGTTGCAGAGAGAAATAAAGTAAATTTGCAAAATATAAGTTGGATACAATATGATATTTTGCATTTGTTATCAGAAGAGGGAAAATTATTACCGTCGCAAATAAGTACTATTTTAGGGATAAGTAGAACGAAACTATCTAAATCTTTGAGAGAACTAAAACATTTAGATTATCTGGAACAAAAACCAAATGTCCAAGATGGAAGAGAGTTAATCACTATGTTGACTGCCAATGGAAAAGCGCTAATAACAAACATAGAAGCAGGTCATGACAAACTTTACGAAATTGCAGGTAGTGTATTTTCGGAGGGAGAGTTGGAGTTGTTTTCGGAGCTATCAATGAAGTTTTCCAAGGCTCTTAAGGATGAAAGGCTGAAGGATCATGAATGAGTTTATTTCAATAAAGGGGACAAAGACAAACAACCTAAAAAATATTTCTCTTGATATTCCGAAGCATAAAATCACTGTTGTAACTGGCATATCTGGATCAGGAAAATCGTCTTTGGTTTTCGATACTCTAGCTGCTGAATCCCAAAGATTATTAAACGAAACTTACTCTAGTTATATTCAACAATTACTGCCGCATTTTGATAAGCCTGTCGTTGATAAGATAGAAAATTTGCCAGTGTCAATAGTTATTGATCAAAAAAAAGTCAGAGGAAATGCTCGTTCGACTGTTGGTACATTTACAGACATCTATACTAGTCTGCGCTTGCTGTTTTCTAGAATGGCTACTCCGTTTATTGGTTATTCTATGGCGTATTCGTTCAATAATCCGGAAGGGATGTGTCCGGTTTGCAAAGGTATTGGAGAGACGCAACAGATTAACGTTAATAAATTGATTGATTTTGACAAATCACTTAATGAAGGCGCCATTCATTTTCCTACATTTCAGCCTGGCGGTTGGCGGCTAACTCGCTATACGGAGACAGGGAATTTTGATAATGATAAAAATATTTCTCAATATACAGAAGAAGAGTTAAATATTCTACTTTACAATGAAGGAAGTTCTCCGAAGAATCCCACTGAGCGTTGGCCAAAGACTTCTACATATGTAGGAGTGCTACCTCGGATTCAAAAAAGTTTTATAGAAAAAGAAGATTCCAAATATCAATCCGATTTAAAGAGAATCCTAGAAATTCGTACTTGTCCAGATTGCTTAGGTACTAGAGTAAATAAAACAGTACATTCAGCTAAAATAAAAGGTAAATCTATAGCGGATTGTGTGGATATGTCTATTGATGATTTATTGTCATTTGTACAATCTATCGATAGTCCGGCTGTATCACTTATTATTGAAGATTTAATTGGAAAACTTGAAAGCTTACAGTTAGTAGGGCTAAATTATCTCACCCTTAACCGAAATATCACAACACTTTCGGGCGGAGAGTCTCAAAGAATAAAGATGACGAAGCATTTGACTAGTTCATTGTCTGATGTTTTATACATTTTTGATGAGCCAAGCATTGGACTTCATCCAGAGAATATTGTTGGCATCAATCGAATTTTCCATGGATTGAAGAAAAAAGGAAACACAGTTGTTTTAGTTGATCATGATCCAGATATCATTAAAACGGCCGATCATATCATTAACATTGGCGAGTATGCGGGGGCAAATGGAGGAAGGATAACGTTTGAAGGAAACTATTCGGATCTCCTAATTTCCGATACGCTCACTGGTAAAGCTTTATCCAAAAAACATACAGTCAACACAGACAAAATGGCTTTTCCGTCATTTTATACACTTGATCATGTCAATCTTAATAATGTTCGGGATGCAACAGTCAAAATACCAAAACAAGCTTTAACTGTTGTAACAGGTGTTGCGGGCTCAGGGAAAAGTACATTGATACGTTATTTATTTACTAAAAAGTATCCTAAAACTATAGTACTAGATCAAAGCCCTATACATGGGAGCAATCGATCCAATCTGCTAACTTATCTCAATGTATTCGATAAAATAAGAGAGCTCTTTGCTCGTGCATCCCATAAAAGTGCATCTTTATTTAGCTTTAATGGAAAAGGTGCTTGTCCTGTTTGTAAAGGGAAAGGTCATATAACACTCGACTTGGCCTATATGGGAGACGTTGATCAGGTTTGTGAGAAATGCCATGGGAAAAGATATAACGACGAAGTACTCTCATTTAAGTGGAAGGGATTGAGCATTCACGATGTACTTCAGCTGACGCCCTTAAAGGCCAAAGAATTTTTTAGTGATCAAGGTATTCAAAGGATTATGGTCAATTTAATTATGGCGAATTTAGGTTATATACAATTAGGTCAAAGTTTAGACACCTTTTCGGGTGGGGAGCTTCAAAGGGTAAAAATGGCAAAAATATTGGGTGACCCAAGTAATGACCTTATTGTGTTGGACGAGCCGAGTACAGGGTTGCACGAAGCTGACATTGATAATTTATTCGTGTTGTTTAAAAAACTTTTAAGTAAAAAGAAGACAGTAATTGTGTTGGAACATAATTTATCAATTATGAGCCAGGCACAATGGATCGTCGATATGGGGATAGAGGGTGGAAACTTAGGAGGAAATGTTCTTTTTGAAGGTTATCCTATCGATTTATTGGATATAGAAAACTCATATACAGCAAAACATTTACGACGTTATGTGAAAGTAGAAGCATAAAAGAAGCTGAATGAGAAAGATCATTCAGCTTTTAGTGTTTATTCACGAATAACCAATAGTACACCACTAAAGATTAATGCAGTTCCAGCCCAAAAGGATAGGCCGATTTGTTCCCCTAGTAATAGCCACCCTAGGAAGGTACCGACAATTGGTTGAAAGAAGAAAAATAAACCACCACTTGCGGCATTAAGCATCTGTAATCCACGAACCCACAGTAAGAAGCCACACGCTGTAGAGATAACGCCTAAGTAGAGTAGGCCACCCCAGATAGATGGCTCTGCCATAGCATGTAAGTCTAATTTTATTAGTCGTGGAATGGCTAAAGGTGTTAAGACCATGATAGCGATAAGTGTTCCGTAGCTAGTGACAACGATTTGTGAATACTGCTCTGGTACCCGTTTAATAAGGACAGACATCAATGACCAGGTTAGGGCAGCGATTAGTAGAGCAACCCCACCTAACTGATGGGAGGCATCGATATGTGCATTACCTACGATCATATAGACTCCGAACGTCGCTAGAAGAATAGAAACAGCTTTTTTTAAAGTGATTTTTTCTTTTAAAATGAATCGCGCAAAAACAACCATAAATGCCGGTGTCGTTGCTGTAATGATGGCGCCCATTTGAGCAGTAGACAGCATAGTACCAATTTCTTGGGCAACGATAGAAATCGTATTTCCAATTAACCCAATCATAAAAATTAACAGCCAGTCCCGCTTATCAATTTTCCACGATTGCTTTGTAATAGTGCCAATAATGAACAAAGCGATGATGGCAATCGTATAGCGCAGCCATACTAATTCTAAGGGTGGTACGGTATCAACAACTACCTTTACTACTACATACATGCCGCCCCAAATGCTTGCAGCAAGTGATAAATATAAGGAACCTAATAAGGTTTTTTTCATTTTTTCCCCTCCGTTAGCTCTAGACAATGCCTGTCCTTAACGGAGAAATGATAATTCTCCGTTAAGGGAGAATAACTTCAGGTACATCGTGTTCAAATAATGGTGAAAAGATCATAATAGCCAGCTCCTTTTTATAGTATTTCATTTATCATATAACATTTTTTTGAATTTGATTAGAAAAAAATGGTCTGAACTCGGTCAAACGAAAAACTCAAGTTGTTGCTTCTGAATTAAGTGTTTGAAAGGTATGAAAAATCTGATTTCTTTCGCGCTAGGAATTTTAAGGGAATACTATTGAATATTTAATAAAAAAGAAGAGGGAGGGGCGTGTTATAAAGCTTTTCTCCGAATAATAAATATAGTAATAAAACATTATTTACGAATATTACAAGTGAAAGCATTTAAGCTTACACGATTGTAATGTAATTGAAAGCCAATACGATAGAGTGTAATACATTATTTTGCGAGAATGTGTATAGAAGCAAGAACAAGAAGCGGAGGAATACACAATGAATGAAAAATTAGAAGGCGTATATGAGGAATACAATCGTTACATATACCATTTATGTTTAAAACTTACTCGCAATAATGTAGAAGCTGAAGATTTAATGCAAGAAGTATGGGTAAAAGTTGTGCGCTATGAGGATAGCGTTGCCGAGGTAGAGCATATTAAAGCTTGGTTAACAACAATTACAATGAATACATTTAGAGATCGCTATCGTAAAAAAACACGACGTAGTAAATACATGATGAACCAACCTGAAACATTAGACGTACCGATATTAGATTTGGTTCCCAATAATGACATTTCAACAGAAGAAAAAATTGAAAAAGATATTGTTACTAAATTAGTACAGGATAAAATGGGTCAATTAGATACAATCTATCGTAAAACATTATGGTATTTCTACATAGACCAATTTTCACTAGCAGAAATCTCTTCAATTATGAAAGTTTCAATTGGTACTGTGAAATCGCGTTTATTCCGTGCAAAAGCCCGTTTAAAAGAAATGCTAATGGCCGATGCATCCATAGTAGAGTCTGTGCTACCAGCATAATGAAATGCATTGGTCGCACTAGCATAATTACTTAGACGGAAGTATTCGCCCGGCCAATTCAATCCAAAAAAAAGATGCATTGCAAAATTATTTTGCAATGCATCTTTTTTTGTATGGATTTTTAAAGCCAGGAGAATGAACAGCGCTGATGGTAAAAGTTAGTATAAGATGGACATCGCTGCTAAAGGGTTCACAATCGCTGATAGAAGGGTAAAAATCGCTGATAAACTCCTGAACATCGCTGATAGAAGAGTAAGAATCGCTGATAAACTTCAGAACATCGCTGATAAAAGAGTAAGAATCGCTGATAAAGGATCGAACATCGCTGATAGAAGAGCAAGAACCGCTGATAAAGGATCGAATATCGCTGATAGAAGAGTAAGAAACGCTGATAAAGGATCGAATCATCGCTGATAGAAGAGTAAGAAACGCTGATAAATGCGCGAACATCGCTGATAGAAGAGCAAAAATCGCTGATAAAAGAGTAAGAATCGCTGATAAACTCCCGAACATCGCTGATAGAAGAGCAAGAACCGCTGATAAACGCCCGAACATCGTTGATAGAGTCAAATCTTTAATATTGTGTAAAATTCTATACAAAGTTTTTCAACCCTGATTTATTTTCTCTAAATTTTCCAGCTTATGTTGGAATTCGCCGCTAAAACTGTGAGTTTCGCCGCCAACCAAGAAAAGAACGCCGCCAAACCATAGAGTTACGCCGCCAACCAAGAAAAGAACGCCGCCAAATCATAGAGTTACGCCGCCAACGAAGAAAAGAACGCCACCAAATTATAGAGTTTCGCCGCCAACCAAGAAAAGAACGCCGCTAAACCATAGAGTTACGCCGCCAATCAAGAAAAGAACGCCGCCAAACCATAGAGTTACGCCGCCAACCAAGAAAAGAACGCCACCAAACCATAGAGTTACGCCGCCAACCAAGAAAAGAACGCCGCTAAATCATAAAGTTGCGCCGCCAACCAAGAAAAGAACGCCGCCAAACCATAAAGTTGCGCCACTAACAAGCAAGAAACCCCGCTAAACCTCGAAATCCCAACGTTAGGCACAAGACTTTAGTCAAGTCACTTTGCCTGTTCTATCCATCATTCCGGAAGTTATATCCGTCAAAATCTCGGGCACCGCTGATAAAAAAGGGGAGGGGAGTTACTAGAAACTCGAAACTCGTCAAAAAAAACACCGTAAAAAGTTAGACATGCAATCTAACTTTTTACGGTGTGAAAATGAAGCGTTTACTCATGTCGATTAGATTCAGCGTTGAGTAATTTTGCAAAAATATCTCGTAATGTTTGTACTTCCTCAGCTGACAGCATACCAAACATATTTTGTATAATTGCGTTAACTTGCTGGCGGGAATCTTCTAAAATGTTTTCGCCATCAGCAGTAATTTTCAATTGGGATGCTCGTCGATCTGTTGCATGCTGTGTTTTTTCAATAAAGCCAGCATTAATGAGCTTACTTGTTAAAACAGTGACACCACCTGTTGTCACTTTTAACCGATCAGCAATGGCAGAAGGGCGTTTTGGTCCCTCCTGCGATAAGTAGTCTAAAATTAAAATATGGGATTTTGAAAAGCCGAGTACATTATGATTATTCCACTCGTTTGCCCACTTACGCTCTATGGAAGATACTACTTCAAATAACGAGGTAATGGCTCTTTCTTTTTCTTGATCCATATAAGGTCAACTCCAAAACTGTTTTAACTTTCTTGTGCCAATCTTGTCATCGCGTTTAACTCATAAGCACGTACTCTGCGTGGAATAAAACGGCGAATGTCCATCTCATTGTACCCAACTTGAATACGTTTTTCATCAATTAAGATTGGGCTTCGTAACATTCTTGGGTGAGCTTGGATGATGGCAAACAACTCTTGGATAGAGAGCTGATCAATATCAACATTTAAATTTTTAAAATCATTTGAGTTAGTTGCAATGATTTCGTCTGTTCCATCTTCTGTCATGCTTAAAATTTCTTTAAATTCAGCAAGTGTTAGTGGATGTGAAGTAATACGTTTTTCTTTATATTCGATTTTGTGATCTTTTAACCATTTTAATGCTTTTCTGGATGAAGAACAGCTCGCTTGTGAATAAATTGTAACTGTCATTCTTCATTCCCCGCTTTCTTTTTTAGAATTATATTTAATATATATCTTATTAGTAAGTTAATTAGGTTATACATATATCTTACTAGTAAGCTATATATAAATCAATAGTTTTTTGAAAATTTTTAAACAGAAATGAATTTTTTCTACTACACTAAAATATACGCACAAAAGAGCGAAAAGTTTCGCGAATTCAGCTTACAATGATGTAAGTTTACTCAATATTAATAATAGAAGTTCATAGTATAAAGAGAGCTGTTCTAATATAGAGAGAAATAGTCTGATTTAAAGGAGATAGATATATTGTTAATCCACTGATTATTAATATGATTTAATGCAGGCTTTTATGCATAGATAAATAAATTTTTGTTTTGGACTGAGAAAAGAGCTGTTTTCAAAACCTTGGATAGGTTGGGGAACTGATCGGGTAGGTTGAAAAACTGCTCAGGTAAGCCAGGGAACTGATCGGGTAGGTCGAAAAACTGCTCGGGTAAGCCAGGGAACTGATCGGGTAGGTCGAAAAATGCTCAGGTAAGCCAGGGAACTGATCGGGTAGGTCGAAAAACTGCTCAGGTAAGCCAAGGAACTGATCGGGTAGGTCGAAAAACTGCTCAGGTAAGCCAGGAAACTGATCGGGTAGGTCGAAAAACTGCTCAGGTATGCTGAAGAACTGCCAAATTGATGCTATCGACACCACTCGATTTTAAGACAAAAAAAGAGGGCAGCCCCGAACTGATCCATGAATCACAGCGGTAACTGCCCATATTGTTAATATTTCTAGTTTTGTTGTCCTGAAGTAAACCAGTCTTGGACATTCCAAACCTTTGTTGCTAAACCTTCATAGAAATCAGGTTCATGACTTACTAGTACGATTGTGCCTTTAAATTCTTTCATGGCACGTTTTAGCTCATCTTTTGCATCGACATCCAAGTGGTTTGTCGGTTCGTCAAATAGAAGCCAGTTTGCTTCATCCATCATAAGCTTACATAAACGAACCTTTGCTTGCTCACCACCAGATAAAGAATTAAGAGGGCGAGTAATATGCTCCGTTTTTAGTCCTGCGCGTGCTAATGCTGCACGTACTTGCGCTTGCTCCATTGAAGGGAAGGCATTCCAGACGTCATCTATAGGTGTGATTTTTTCAGCTTTTACTTCTTGTTCGAAGTATGATGGGTAAAGATAGTCACCACGAATTACTTTTCCGTCTAGCGGATTTATTTTGCCTAACATTGTTTTTAATAATGTTGATTTACCTACACCATTCATACCAACTAGAGCAATTTTTTCCCCACGTTCAATAGCAAATGTAAGTGGAGGAAGTAACGGCTTGTCCTTGTCGTAGCCAATGACTAAGTTTTCAGCCTCTACTACATAACGACTTGAAGAACGTGCTTCTTTAAAGCCAAATTCAGGCTTTACAGCTGTTTCAGGACGATCGATACGCTCTAAACGGTCAAGCTGCTTGGCGCGAGATTTTGCACGACCAGTAGTTGAGTAGCGAGCTTTATTTTTCGCAATGAAATCCTCTTGTTTTTTAATGAACTCCTGTTGTTTTTCATAAGCATCAATATGCTGGCGCTTATTGATTTCAGCAAGCTCTAAAAACTTTTCATATGTCGCTGTATAGCGAGTTAATTTTGAAAATTCTAGTTGGAAGATAACATCCACCGTGTCATTCATAAACTCTGTATCATGCGAAATTAATAAGAAAGCGTGTGGATAGTTCTTTAAATAGTTTTTTAACCATGTAATATGCTCTTCATCCAGATAGTTCGTCGGCTCATCTAGTAATAATACTTTTGGTTTTTCAAGTAATAGCTTAGCTAGTAAAACCTTTGTACGTTGACCACCTGAAAGGGCAGCAACATCACGTTCTAAGCCAATTGCATCAAGACCAAGACCGCGTGCAACCTCTTCAATTTTCATATCAAGAGAATAGAAATCTCCTGCATCCAGAGCATCTTGCACTTCAGCCATTTGCTCTAGTAAATCTTCTAATTCTTCAGGTGTTGCTTCGGCCATTTTTCCTGTAATTTCATTAAGCTCTTCTTCTTTTTTATATAAAGGAAGAAATGCGTCACGTAATGCATCACGCATAGTTCGGCCAGCTGTCAATACAGTGTGCTGATCTAAGTAGCCGTAATGCGTTCCTGGAAGCCATTCAACTTTACCAGTATCGTGGATTGTTTGACCTGTAATGATGCCCATTAATGTTGATTTACCAACACCGTTTGCACCTACAAGACCAATATGATCACCTTCAACTAGACGAAAAGAGACATCTTTAAAAAGTGTACGGTCACCGAAAGAATGACCTAAATTTTCAACTGTTAATATTGCCATATACGTTCCTCCGAGAGAGCGGCCTAAGTTATTTTATGACCGCCGATATCATTTTTATAGTTCTGCTAATTGTTTATTTAATTGCGCTAGCGTAGCTTCCATATTTGCAAGACGTTGCTCTGCTTTTGCTACTTGATCATTATGACCTGTAGATTCAAGCTTTTCGATGTCGCCTTGTAAATTCATATAATCCATTTTTAACTCTCTAATTTGATATTCAATATCACTTTTTGATGGCATGATGATTGCTCCTTTATGTGTATAGTTGTATAGCGAATGCGTATCAATTATGCCTCGGCATAATTGCGTCCGGAATCGGCGTTGTGCTTGCGCAAATTTCGATTCCTTGACATCCGCTGAAGAAGTTAAAGCGATGGAGGTTTTTTTATCCCCCACCGCTTATTGGTTACTATCAATCGGGTACTAATGTTGCTTGATTTCACTTCTATAATTAAAGATGAAATTCTTCTATATTGTATCATATCCACCTTCAAAGAATCACTAAGTAGAAGCGATATTGTGTCGATCGTAAGCGAAATCTAAAAGTAATGACTGTAGTGCTTCATTGTTATTTGCTAGATTGAGCTGTCGTTGTTTTTTTACAGCACGTTCGCTTCGGGCCTCATGTAATAAAAACTCCATAACAGCGTTTTGGATTTGTGATTGCTTCATTTTGCGACCAAGTCCAAGGTGAATAAAGCCGTTCTGTTCGCGAGGGAAGGCATGTAATAGCTCAGCCTCAGTTTGTGCAAGAGTAATACAAGGTACACCATAAGAGGCGATTTTATAAGGTGTATAGTTAGCATTGCAAATAATTACATCTGCTTTTGGTAATAGTTTTAGGAGTGCGTTTTTATCACGAAGAATGGCAGTATTACGACGACTAAGCACCATCATTTGCAGATCATCGGTTGCGTGGCGATAGCTATCATCAATCATCACTGTAATTTGTAGTGGAATTTGTAGCTGCGTTAAGTGTCGAAGAGTACGGTAGGTTAAGTTATGCTCGTCCCCATCCTCAAAAGCAACAACAATATGAGGTGGATTTTCAGGTATTTTACTGTCGGGTCTATCATCAAACTTCTGAAAAGCTTGTGGTAATGCGAAGTTGAAACTCCCCCCAATATAATGGGATGGTAAATAATCTTTAACTTCTTGATAGAGTGCTAGCAATACACAGTCACAGGCTTGGCCACCCTCGCCAAAATCATCAAAATGAATGATAGTTTTGCAGAACGGTCGTAAATTTTGTACTTGCCAACTTTCGGAGTTACGACCATCTCTTACAATTAAATCAGGTTGAATACCTTTCATTTGCTTTGGTAGCTCATCGAAATGTTCAAATAAGATTGGCGAGAGATTTTCATTCATTAAAATTTGAATTCCATCGTTTGAAGGGGTCTTTACAAATATGAAAACTTCTTGATTTGTAAGTAGCTTTGCCAGCGTTGCAACCCGTTCAAAAGGATACAGCCCTTTATCGATACAGCTTTCAATAATGAAAACAATCGTCTTTTTTAGTTCCGTTGTTTGAATTTCGTTTTGCAAATGTATCCCATCCTTTCATCCGTCTATTTAAACTATGGTGAATGATGGGCAAGTATGTGTAAAAAATTAGGATTATTAAATCATTTTCAACGACGTATAAATGATAAAAACTTAAAATTAAATGAGTAAGAGCTCTTTCTTTAACCGATAAATAAAGTAGAGTTTGCAAGTTTTTCAGCAAAACTTTTGTTCCGTATAGAAGGGGGTACAACTAATGGGAATGCGCGCAGCGATTGTTGTAGGGGCTACTGGATTAACAGGTACCTCTCTTGTAGAACAATTATGTGAAAACGATGAATATATTTCAGTTACGGTTATTGCACGAAGAGCGCTAGCATTTACACATCCGAAGCTAGAAGTGAAAATTCGTAATTTTGATACTTTAGAGGAAAAAGATATCGAATTTGCACATGAGCTTTATTGTTGTTTAGGAACAACGATTAAAAAGGCAGGATCACGTGAGGAATTTGAGAAAGTTGATTTTGAATATCCGTTAACGATTGCCTCATTAGCGAAAAATCGAGGAATCCCACATATGCTAGTCATTACAGCAATGGGGGCAAATGAAAGTTCATCATTTTACTATAATCGAGTAAAAGGAAAGCTTGAACATGACCTTATAGAGCTAGGCTTACAGAGACTTTCAATTATTCGCCCATCTTTATTGGTTGGCGATAGAGAGGAATTCCGCTTAGGTGAAAAGGCGGGTGAGAAAGCTTTAAAGCTAGTAAAGCCGTTATTAGTTGGGCCATTAAAGCGTTCAAGAGCTATAGAAGCTTCCCAGGTTGCGAAGGCGATGATCGTTATTGCGCTATATGGCAATAAACAGCCGGTTACAATTTATCCATCTCAGGAATTGGCTAAGCTAGATTTCCCTGAAACGCAGGGTGAGGATGTTTCAAGGGAGAATTTATTTAATTGGGATAATCGCAAATTATCGAGATCTAACGATGAAGGCGATAAAGTAAATCGTGAAGTCGTGATTAATCGAGATAAATATAAAATAGAGGAAACCGTAGTTGATATAGAAGTAAAATTCCAGCGTCGTCAGGATAAATAAAGGTTCATCACCGAAATTTCTTTATTAAAATGTATTCAAAGCAGATAAGTTGATTGGAGTGAAGGCTGGGCGACTCCTTGGGGTCAGATCACAGCGTCACGGATGAGACCATGGAGCGAGCAACGTGAGTGAAGTGGTCATCGGACGCCCCAGGAAGCTTTGCTCTGTGCGAAAGCGAAGCGACAGCCACAATTGTTTTATCTGTGCGAAAGCGAAGCGACAGCCACAACAAAGCGCCCAGCCGGAAAGGAAATCAACTACACATATATGGGCCAAATATTATTTTAATAACTTTTAGAAATCATATTTCCAGCGTAGACTCCATTCCGCCTAAAGACTGAATTTACGGTTTCAACCATCACAATTCTTTCCGTGCCTCTTTTCATTTGTTACAATATTATTGTAGAAATGAATGTGGAGGCAAAGCGAAAATGAAAATTTTACTCGTTGATGGCACAATGTTTGGTCGTAAAACTGGTGCTATCTTAGAACAAGTGGAGCAATATATTAAAGAATTAGATGCAGGTTTCGAGTTAGAAATTATGCATTTTAGTCAATATAAGCATCAAATTGTAGACGGTTCACCGTTAAATGATGACATGAAAGAAATGATTCAAAAGTTCGAAGAAGCGGATGCGTATATTATCGCTACACCAATTTTCCAAGCATCGATTCCAGGCGTTTTAAAAAATGCATTTGACTTTTTGCATCCGAAAACAATGCGCTATAAGCCTGTATCGATTGTGGCAAATGGTGGTACGTATCAGCACCATTTAGTAGTAGAGAATCAGTTGAAACCAATTTTAGACTACTTCCGTGCGCTTGTAACTCCGAACTATGTATACACACACACATCTCACTTTGATGCAAATAATCATATAGTCGACGAAGATGTTCATAATCGTTTACGTGAATTGGCTCGTGTTTTTGTACAGTATTGTGAAATGAGCAAAACATTGCCGAAAGAACCGATTGATCAACATTAAAATAAAATTCATCCCTTGCGCAGTGGAAAGAAATCACTGTGCAGGGGATTTTTCTTTTCAAGTATCCTTTTACGATGTGATAAAATAGGATTTTAGTGAAACGGAAGGGAGGGCTGCTCATGCAGGACATCGCTATACTAGAAAAACAACGCTGTAGTCTAATATTGACGAATAAGGCGAAGGAAGCGGTAGAGGAATGCTCAGCAAACGAGCATGCCTTTTTTGCCTTACAAAAAACATTCACCGTTTATATCGAAAAGCGCAAAGCAAAAACAGTTGGTGAAACATTTTTATCGATTTATTTTAATGCGGAGCAAAATGAAAAGCTAACCGACGTCATTGCTGAGAAAACAGCCATTATGGATTGTGTGCTAAAGGTTGAAGGATTGCTAGCAACAAATATTCGTTTTGTACATATGCGAGGCCCAATCAATACGAACCGACGCTTACCAGCAGCATTAGAATTTGTGACAAGACCTAATAATGGAGCGGGCATTCCGCTTGATCTTCATACAAAAATAAGAGCGCTACCGATAGCCGAGGAACGCACAGAATATGTGAAAAAGCGTATATCAAGCTGGGAAGGCTATTTAAAAATTCAAGAACGCGATGCGACCATTGATGATATTCATACAGAGTTTAAACAAAGCTATTTTAACGAAGATTTTACTAGGCTGACAATTGTCTGCCCTTATATAAAATCGAAGGAATGGAAGAAGCTTGAAGGGTTAAGTGTGAGCATTCAAGGGGTACGCGGTGAAATTGGACAAGTATTGAAGGCTAATGCAGGAAAGCAGACAATAGAAATTGACTTAAAGCCTTTTGTGCAGGATTTAGCACGTAAAGATCAACTTAACCTTCGTTCAAAGCAAGCGAGCTTTAGTAATTTTGCGACATTGAGTCAAATTAGACGATTACGCAATGGTTTTACAAAACTAGAAAAAGGCGAGGCAGTTAACCCTAATTTAGAGACAATACTATTTGAAAAACGCCCAACTGTCCGAGCATCCAAGCTTCGAGAGGATATTGTTTTTCACAATAATTTAAACGAATATCAAAGACGGGCTGTTTTAGGAGCATTGTCTGTTGAAGATTTGTATGTGATTCAAGGACCTCCTGGCACAGGTAAGACAACTGTTATTTCTGAAATTTGTCAGCAAAATGTTAAGGCGGGCTTAAAAACACTCGTAGCTTCTCAATCAAATCTCGCCGTTGATAATGCTTTAGGACGACTTCTTTCCAATCAAGAAATTCGAATTTTACGTTACGGTAGAACGGAAAGCATAGAAGAAGAGGGTAAAAAGTTTATTGAGGAAAATGTTGCGCTTCATTGGCGTGAGCAAACTCTCGTAGCGATTGAAGAGGAAATAACAGCTTTTACAGAACGTGAGCAAGAACTAAAATCAAGTATTATCAAGGCTGAAGAAGAGCTAGCAAAGCTTGAGGCGTGGCTTGAGGAGTTAACAAAGGAAATAGCTGCAAAAGAGCAGGCCGCAATAGATGAGCCAATTTTACAGCAGGAAATACAAGCGTTAAAGAAAGAATTAAAGGCAGCAAAAGCTGAACAACAGGAGAATGAGGCACATAAAGAGCATTACGAAAAACAGCTGGCGCAAATCGAGCCTGCTGTAAAGTCGCTTGAGCAAACCCTTGCTGAAAGCCCATCTATAGAGCAGCTGAAGCTTACTATAGAAGAAACTACTCAAAAAATTGAGCAATTGGAAGCAGCTGCTCAATATAAGGAGCTGCAACAGCAAAAGCAACATTTAGCACTGCAGTTCAAAGATATCCAATCGAAATATGAAGAGGAAAATAATCGTCTTCAATTAATGAAGGAAGCCGAACAATATATCAGTAATTTAACGTCCTATGAGCGAATTGAACGATTTTTACAGCACTATCACATTCGCCCATCCTATGTGCTGTCACAGCAAATTAGCCGTTTGCAACATTTAGAGGATGCCAAAGATTTAGAGGCGTGGGCAACCATCAATTCACGTCTACAAAAAGCGATCGCAAAGCTTGAATCGTTAGTATCTGATGAAGAAAAAGAACGTGCCCTTGCTAAAAGTAGAGTGCAGCAAGTTCAATCGTTTTCATTGCAAAACCTAACAGGTGTTTTTGCACAGCTCAATACAGCCTTTCAAGATGATCAAACACCACCTGCCGAGCAAATTGAGCGTTTCTTGCTCGGATTATATATGCGTCGTGATTTTGTCTGGCAAAAGGGTGTAGCTCTTAAACAACAACAAGATCATAAAGATCGGGAGTTTGAGTCCTTGCGTAAAGGTATTGGAGGCCTATTACATCAAGAATGCGCCATTACTAGCTTTGACGTCCAAAGCTTGCAACGACAATTGCAGCCATTTTTACAGCATACAGAACGACTTCAGCAGTTAGCTGAGGTATTCCAAATTGATGCTGAGCCAGAAGAGTCTGTAGAACATTTAAAAATGCTCGTATCACAATCGAAATCTTCACTTCAAACAGCACGTCAACAACTTGAGGCAGTGGAGCACGCTAATTCACAGCTCCTACCAAAGAAAGCGGCACTTCAAACAGCGCAGACGAACTTACAAGAGATTGAACTACAGCTAACACAATTAGAAGAAAATATAAAAGAAATTAATATAGCTGGATTGAAGAAGGAGAAGCAGCTTACAGCATGCACAAAGCTTCTTCAATCAACACCAGAGCGCACTTCCGAGGAAGTAGTGGAAGCAATTGCATCCTCGAAAACAGCAATAGTGGAATTACAGCGTAAGGAACAGCAACTACCTCTTCGCAAAAAATTACAAGAGCAATGGCGTGACAAGCTACAAAATGCTACTGAATACGATTTAGATGAAATTCGTAAATTATATGTGCGTCATGCGAATGTGATCGGTACAACATGCGTTGCTTCGGCAAGTAAGGAGTTTATGGAGAACTACCCGACATTTGATGTTGTTATTATTGATGAAGTTTCGAAGGCAACACCACCAGAGCTATTATTGCCAATGCTTAAAGGTAAAAAAGTTATTTTAGTAGGCGATCATCATCAGCTACCTCCACTACTTGGAGACGATACGTTGGAAGAAACGTTAAAGGCGATGCTCGATGAAAATCCAAACTTTGACGGCGCACAGGAGTTGAAAAATTTACTGCGTGAATCACTGTTTGAACGTTTATTTAATAATTTACCGCAAACACATAAGCAAATGCTGGCATTGCAGTATCGAATGCATGAAAAAATTATGCACAGTATTACACCGTTTTACGCGAAAGAGGAAAACGGTCTGCAATGTGGTTTACCAGATTCGGATGCAGCACGAGACCATTGCCTAGAAGGACAATTTGTGAACCGAGATGATCATTTGCTATGGATTGATATTCCAACTGAAAAACCTTATCTAGAGGAGCAGGTAAAGGGCGGAACGAGTCGTTACAATGAGGGTGAATTACAAACAATTCGTCGTATTTTAATAGATATGAACAAAGCTGTTATTGAAGCTAAAGCAGCTGGGCGCATACCTCAGGATGCACAAAAAAGTGTTGGAGTAATTAGCTTCTATGGGGAGCAAGTAAAGAAAATCAATCGCCTTCTGCAACAGGAATTACAGCTACCGCATCTTCAATTTAGAACAGGGACAGTCGATAAGTTCCAAGGTATGGAGATGGACGTCATATTAGTTAGTATGGTACGTAATACGCCTAAAGGGGGAGACGTTGGTTTTGCAAGAGATTATCGTCGTTTAAACGTTGCCTTATCTCGTGCACGGGAACTATTATTACTTGTCGGAAGTGCTGAGATGTTTGCCAAACGTGCGAAGCATCCAGATACACGAGAGATGTACAGCAATTTGTTAGAGACCGTGAAATCCTATAACGGCTTGCGTAATCATGAAGGACAGGTGATGTAGATTGTCAAAATTACAGCAGCGCTTAATGCGTGAACTTCATCAAAATCGAAATATTAAAATCGTCAAAACCGATGAATGGTGCATCCCGATTCGAACAGTAGAAGTGACCTATGAGCCAGTTCGTCGTTCTACTATGGATGTCTTGATGACAATGCTGTTAATGAGCATACAGGAAGCGGATTTTGCAAACGCACAAGAATTAAGTGAGCTATTACTAGTTGATCCGTTATTTATTGAGGATTTAGTATCGTTAATGTCCCGAGTAAGTCTTATTGAGCAAACGGAAGACTTCTATAGATTAACCGCTAAAGGACAGCAGCAGCTGGAACGTGGCATCTTCGAAGAGGAGCTAGATGTGGAGATGGCTACCCTTTACTATAGTCCATGCCATCTTGCATTTCTTGCTGTCGACGAGGACAATATAGAAGAATATGATGACCTACCAGAATTATATCGCTATGTGGATGAAGAGGCTGAGAAGCAGGAGCAATTCGAAGAAGCAATGTTAATAGAAGCGCTACAGCAAGAGGATGAAGAAAAAGCTGAAGCTGGAGCCTCTCAAAAAATAATTTCAAAAATTGTTGAAACAGACGCTAAACAAATCAATGATATCCCATGCCTTGAATTTGTCCTTCACGATAAAGAACAAGATATTTTATTCGTTCGAGTATGGAATGCGCTGTTAAACCAATGGGATTCGCACCTAGAACAGCAGCTTACAGAAAAAGAACAACTAAAGTGGCGTGAAAAGTACTTATAAGACAAAAAACGAACGTGTGTGTAGCGTTCGTTTTTTTTGTGCTTTTCAAGGTGTATGTCGATAAAACGGAAAAGTTGGGTGATAAATTCAAAAAGTTAGGAGATAAAATGGTAAATAGCCTCGTTAAATTTTTAAGCTTGCATATATTATTACAAAAAAAGGAGGGGACCGATGTTTACGATTAGTTTATGTATGATTGTTAAAAATGAAGAATGTACTATTGAAAGATGCCTAGACTCCGTTCAACATTTAGTGGATGAAATCAATATTATTGATACGGGCTCAACTGATCGTACAAAAAATATCGTCCGAAACTATACCTCTCGAATTTTCGACTTTACCTGGTGCGATGACTTTGCCAAAGCTCGAAACTTTTCCTTTCAACAAGCGACGAAAGATTTTATTTTATGGCTCGATGCAGATGACGTGATCACAACAGAACATCAGCAAAAGTTCCTACAACTTAAACAATCTCTTTTTCATCCAAACGTCGATGCTGTTTCAATGGATTATTATGTAACGCTGGATGCTGATGGCTGTGTAGAATCAAGTGAAAAAAGGTATCGTCTCGTAAAACGTGCACGTAATTTTCAGTGGCAGGGTGCCGTCCATGAATATTTAGATGTAACAGGCCAGCTCTATCATAGCGATATAGCAATTACACATTTGCCAATAAAAAGTGATATTCATCGCAATATTAATATTTATGAGCATTTAAAGAAAGAAGGGCACCCATTTTCAGCTAGAGAAACTTTTCATTATGCAAATGAGCTTAAATTTCACCAGCGATTTTTAGAAGCAATCAATCACTATAATATTTTCCTAGATTCCACAAAAGGCTCTGCTGATGATCAAATTCAAGCTTGCTTAAATTTAGCGGATTGCTACCAACAGCTACACGATTCAAAACAAGCAACACAAGCTATTTTACAATCATTATTATATGATCGACCAAGACCAGAAACATGCTGTCGAATCGGTCATTTTTTTATGGAGCAATCGAAAAACAAAGAGGCTATTTACTGGTATTCACAAGCATTACAGCAACCTATAGAACAGACAATGGCTATTCACAAGCACGCTTATTCCACATGGCTTCCACATTTACAGCTAAGCTTGTTATACAATCGCCTGCGTCTCTATGAAAATGCATATCAGCATAATGAAGTAGCACGTAAATTTAAGCCAAAAGATCAGCGCATACTAGACAACCGAAAATACTTGTTAAGTCAGTTAAAGAAATAAGACAGTCATGGGAAAGGAACATCAATAAAATTTATATATATCCCGTAACCAATTAACACCGATATAAAAACGATAATTGTCATACAAATCACATTACGAGGCCTAAAAGTTCGAGCATCCATTCATTCATCCCCTTTTGATTTTGTGAACATTCTGTTAACTCAACATATGTTTTTAGAGTTTGAGTATGCAGTTCATCTTTGATATTTTTATGTGAAACATAGAAAAAGAGCAAATTCACAATTAACGTGATTTGCTCTTTAAATTAGGCTGTTTTCTAAATGGGTGCTATTCAACTCCCATGAAAGAACTTAATCATCTTTCATTTTCTGTGGTGAAGAGCTGATTTTTGCGCTTCATGGATGGCTAACGGTGCAGTTTAGTTGAAGGAATTCTGTTTTTAGGAATGAATTTAATATTAGTTGCGGTGAAGCGTATCATAAATAAGTACGGTTTATAAAACAACCACCTAAAATGTTGACACCATTTTAGGTGGTTTTGATTTTATTCAAATTCAATAATTTCTGTTTTGATGAAGGTTGGTAGTAGCTGTTGAACATCCCCTAATTTTGTGAATTTCCCCTCATTCGAATAAATATCTGTTCCGTGGAAGTCATGTCCAAGCCAGAAAACAGTTGTCGGTTGATTGAAATTTATGCAAACGGTATCGTTTAGTTCAACGTATTTCCCATAGTTCCAGGTCTTTTTCTCGATAGTAAAAGCATGCTTATGAGGAGACCAAAATGTACTCATATTGTAATTGTGCTGCCAAATAAGAGTTGGAATTAGATGTGCTAACTCCTCACTGTCATGAATGGTAGTAAGCAGAAAAGTACTTTTAGGAGATGTATAAAGCGTCTCAAAAATAATATCATTTTCTACAAGCATCTGTTGTACGGTTTTGTAGTCATCCTCGTCATTTAGTTCGAATAAATAATAAAGCGGATAAGGTGCTAGGCTTTCGGTAAATGCAATAAGTTGCTTATCTGGAATTTCAGGATAATACATTTCACCAATATTTAAAGAGTATAAAAGCCGTTCAGATACGAAAAAAGGATAGCCACCATGTGAGGAAGGCGATTTTGAGAAATACTTTTTAGGTAAAAATCCAATTGTTAAATCCATTACATCACATCCTTTTTTACATTATAAAGTTTATATGAAAAAGACGCACGCACTTACATTAATTATGGTGAACCGTATCATAAGTAAATGAGGTTTTTAGAAACACTTCACCCAATAAACTAATTATAGATTAGATGCTTTTGACTATGAAATTGGATAATAGTAATAATTAGATTATATGGCTATACCGTGAGGAGAGAAATAGAATGCTAAGGAGTATAACTAAAATATCCAAGTTTAGTTTAATAATTACTTTGTTGATTGTTTTGATCTGGATGTTTTTTCCTACATGGACACCACACATTAAGGGGGAGCATAGCATAAGTACGATGGAACAGGTTGAAATTAATGGGACAGGACATGAAATTATGATTCGAGGAGTAGATACAAGCAATCCAATTCTCATCTTTGTTCATGGTGGCCCAGCCTGCTCCGAAATTCCTTATGTAAGGAAATATCAAAAAGACCTTGAAAAGCAATTTACCATTGTACATTATGATCAGCGTGGCAGTGGAAAATCCTATCATTTCTTTGAAGACTATTCAAACCTAACCACTGACTTACTGATTGAGGATTTGCTGGCAGTAACTGATTACATTTCGGAGAGGTTTAACCAAGAAAAGGTTTTATTAGTCGGGCATTCATTTGGTACTTATATTGGAATGCAAGCTGTCGCTGAAGCACCCGAGAAATATTATGCGTATATAGGAATTGGGCAAGTAGCCAATACGGTTCAAAGTGAGTTGGACAGTCTAGAATTTACAATGGAACAGGCAAAACTAGACGGGAATTTGCATGATGTAGAAAGGTTAATGCTACTTCAACGATTGATTGAACAGGGAGAAGCGCAGACACCGAGAAATCTTGTACGTAAATATGGAGGTGCGGCAAGACTTATTAATGATAATAGAGATTATCAAATAGGATTTCTTTTAAATACTGAATATAACGGGCTGGATGTAATTCGTTATCTAAGAGGGGTTTGTATTACACAAGAAACTTTATTGAACGAAGAGGCACAACATAATATTCCGGATATTGTAAATCGAGTGGATTTGCCGGTTTATTTTGTAATGGGGAAATTCGATTATATGACGTCTGTTAATGCTGCAAAAAATTATTATGATAGTCTGGAAGCACCGGTAAAAGAGTTTATTATATTTGAAGAGTCAGCTCATTATCCACAGTTCGAAGAGAGCGAAAAGTTTACTGTATGGTTAAATAAAACCTTTAATGAGCTTCAAAATGAAGCATTTAGTGGATTGTGAAAAATGTCAAAAAGAATTTGAAGCAATGAGACGTAAACTGCAGAAAATAAGGCCTCCATTTTAAAAAGATTAATAAAAAATGGCGTAATAAAAAATCGGAAATTTCCATCATTTCTGTTTTAGTAACGGACTTTATTTTATATGGAGTGTTTGAGTATGGCATGCCTCCCTTAAATGTTCAATTTCCCTTTCGGTTAAAAACTTAGGAATTCGTTTTCCGACTTTTGGTTCTTTTATTTTAGCTGCTGGATTTTTAGATATATGTCCTTCTTCATGTGACCAACGGAAAAATGATTTCATAAAACGAATTCGGTGAGCAAGACTAGAGGGTTTAAGATACACACTAGATAGTACTCTTTTAGTTGAACAGTCGTAAGTGTTTCAATATCAACATCTTCAAAATAGCGAGTAAGTAATGTCGCCTAAAGATGATATGCTTTTAAAGTTTGTAAGGAAAAACCTTCAATTCTCATTTCAGATGCATATGTTTTCCATGCTTTTGACATTAACAAAATACATTCCTCCAAAAATATTATTTATAGAGAAGTTATTTCCAATTTGTTGGAAAGAGTTTACATAGAAATAAATACTTCACTAACAGAGCAGGTTAGTTAAGAACGTTGAACCGTATGACAAATAGTCCATAAAAACAGAAGGTAGAAATAACTTTATATACTTATTAGCTATAGAGGATCAAGCAAAGGGGATTTATGGCACTTGATATATATTTTAGAGAGGGTTGGGCATGGATGTAAAATCCTTATAGTCTAATCCTTTTTTATTACAGTCAAATTTATCAGTAGTTAATAATGTATTAGACTAACAAGTAAATTATTTTTGAGAAGTTTTTGTTAACCTTTTAATTATTAAAACGTTTTAAAGGTGGGAGGTCTGATATGAATGATTCCGTGATGGGAAAAAAACTTAACGAAATACTTAAATTTGTTTACTCTTACCTATTAAAAATGGGTGCTTCGAAGGAAGATGCAGAAGATATTATTCAGGATACTGCTTATAAATTCTTACAATATATTGATTCAGTCAAAACTACTAATACACAAAGTTGGTTGTTTAAAGTAGCAGTAAATCAATATTATGACATGACTCGCAAGAAATCTAGGAGGAGAGAAATTTTATTGAAATTTAACTTACAAGAATTATTTGAGGAAGACACACCTGAAAGTGTCCTCTTACAAAGTGAATTAGAAAAAGATATACATGAACTGTTAAAAAGATTAAAGCCGAAACATAGACAATTACTTCTTCTTAAATATAGTACTGGATTGAAAATAAATGAAATAGCAGAATTATATAGCATGAAAGAAGGATCGGTAAAGACTACTCTCCACAGGGCAAGAAAAGAATTTATTGAACAATACAGGAGGTATGAAAATGAGCAAAGAAAATGAATTTATACATAAAGATTTTGAATTTGAGGATTTAGTGAAAAAAGCGAAGAGACGTTCAATGATTAAAATGGTGTTTATTTCCTTATTTATTAGTGTGATCGTTTTAACTGGTCTATATTTTATTGGCGATACAGTAATGAAAATAAAAATGGAAAAGGAGACAAGCTTAGATTCGACTTGGAGCGGAATTATGGGTGCCAACATTGAAGAGCGAGGTACAATATATAATTACTCTCTAACTTCAGCTACAGCAAAAACGAAGTTAGTAAAAATCGTTGGAGGAGTACCGATTCCATGGGGGGAACAGGAAAAAGTTTTTACTATTTTGGGAACATCTCAACTTATTTCAAATAATGGTCCTTCTGGCTTAGGCTACTCAGATGATGAGCGAATTCCTTTGTATTATGAAGGAGAAAGAGTCGTTGAATTTTTTCATCCACAAGTAAATTATAAGCAAATATTTGATGATAGAAAATTACTTAATGTGATTGATGATAACAAAGTTGTAGAAATGGCTTTTTCATTTGATGATGGATACTCCATTGAGGAAGTAAATGAGGTATTTAAAAAACAATTAGCATGGTATTGGGTAGATACGTTTAGTAAAGATGATATAGAAAATGATAATAAATTTAACAAAGATAAGAATTTCCGTGACGATACGATCTATGGTTTTGAAGTATATGGCTTTCCGTATAACCGAAGTGCAGAAGCCTATTCTGCCTCTAACTTTATATCAGTCTTAGAGAAGGTAAAGGAAGATGGTGGTAATTATCACGGCGATGCAGAGAAAATTATTAATAACATAACTAATCAGGGCAAAATAAAACTAGAACCCGAGAACCTTAAAATTATTGGGATAGTAGTTACAGGGAAACCTAGTGATTTAAAAAAATATAATGACAATTCTATGATACGTGGTGCTACCTTAGGAGCAACAACCGACCAATATTAATATTATCATCAAACTTACGTATGGAGAATTGTTGTGGAATATGCACTTTATTTTTGAAAGGAGAAATTAGAAATGCTGAAAAAAGCTATAATTTCAGGGATTATATTTAGTTCAATTTTGTTAGTTGGGTGTAATGGAGGGCCGGAAGTGAAAGTAATAGATGCTCCGAAAGACGGGGAAAATGATGCTAATATATCACCAAAATCAAATTTATTATCAGAATTACGAGATAAAATAATAGTATCTATTACAGAACAAACGGAACTTGATAGTGAGTCAATAGCAATAATGTTAGATGGTAGTCCTGCTAAAGGAATTATTGATGTATCAGTAGGTTTCCCGAAGGATGTAAAAGTTGATGATACGATGATTCAACAAATAGTTAAAGATTCTATTAAGAATGTTTCTGAAACGGAAAACGTAGCAATTAGCGAAGAAAATATAACAATAAAAATTGAGAGATACTAATGGAGATATAAGATTGTGAAAAAATGTACTTAAACGAACGGGTGCTTTAATTAAAGATCATCGAGTTGCATATGCAGCTCTTTTTTCTTATTGTACTCCCATGAAAGAACTTAATCATCTTTCATTTTCTGTGGTGAAGAGCTGATTTTTGCGCTTCATGGATGGTTAACGGAGCAGTTTAGTTGATGTTGAATGATCCATTAGTTATGGGTCGAGTTTTTTATTGTGAATATTTTAATGAATGTCAAAATTAAAAGGATATATAAATAACAATAATAATATAATTAAAAACAATATAGATTTATCGTAAAACGATAAAATTTGTGTTAAATTTATAATGTTATTAAATAAGTGAGGTGCTTAATATGAATGTTAAACGAGGTTCAACAACTTTCTTAAAGGTAATTATTTTTCTGGCTGGAATTGCAGTTCTTGCTTTATGTATATTTTTAGTACCCAATATGGCTAATTTCGCATCAAGATTGTATCCACATTTTTCCTTAATGAAATATCTCATTTTCATCGTGATGTATGGATCGGCTGTGGCTTTTTACTTTGCTCTCTATCAGGCTTTTAATCTTTTACGGTACATTGACGAGAACACAGCGTTCTCGGAATTATCTGTAAAGGCGTTAAAGAACATAAAGTGCTGTGCGATTATAATCAGTGGTTTGTATGTATTAGGTTTGCCACTCTTCCATTTTATAGCAGAGGGAGTTGACCCTCCTATTGGAATAATGGGACTCATCATCATTTTTGCTTCATTGATTATCGCCGTTTTTGCTGCTATCCTCCAACGACTTCTACAAGAAGCGATTAATATAAAATCAGAAAACGATTTGACTGTCTGAGGTGGATGATATGGCAATTATTATTAATATTGATGTGATGTTAGCAAAACGAAAAATGAGCGTAACGGAGCTTTCGGAAAGGGTTGGAATTACTATGGCGAATCTTTCTATTCTGAAAAATGGGAAAGCGAAAGCGGTTCGTTTTTCAACATTAGAAGCGATATGTAAAACTTTGGATTGTCAGCCAGGTGATATTTTGGAGTACAAAGGTGACGAAGACACTCAATAAAAACAGACAATAAATTTATTTAACCTCTTTGGGTCTTGCCCTTAAGAGGTTATTTTTGCTTTTCTAGAAATCATCTAATATATCGGTAAATAAAGGTAATACCCTAAATTCTAAGAAAGATTGTTCGATTAGAGCAATCG
This sequence comes from Lysinibacillus sp. NPDC095746, assembly GCF_044763535.1. NCBI lineage: Bacteria > Bacillati > Bacillota > Bacilli > Caryophanales > Bacillaceae > Lysinibacillus > Lysinibacillus sp. NPDC095746. The sequence goes on along the minus strand of NZ_JBIWGL010000029.1, from coordinate 21,670 downwards.
CTTCTTGTGCTAACGGTGCAGTTTAGTTGAGGAAGGATTAATTGATTATCTCTATAATTATTGAAATAGTGACAGTATCAAAAGGAGAGAGAAAATTGGATAATTCATTATTGTTGAAGACTGATAAATCCTTTACTTTAAACTTTTTGATTTACATTCAAAATATTTTTCTCAATCAAAATCAAAATGAAGAAGAATTAAGGTTTCCATATTTATCAAACAGAATGATGTTTAAAGAACACTTTGAATTAAAGTATTAGGAACTTTGGAATGAAGTCTCAGGAAAAATATATAATGATGATGGTAGCGATTTAAGGATATTTTATGAAGAAAAAGATGTATTCTATCAAAGACTGTTTATGAATAATGCAGATAGTTTGACAGGGTTTAATGAAGTATATACATCTTTTCAAGTGTGGTGGGATAGCTTTGCAGGGAGATTTTCGGTAGAAAGGTCTATCGATAGAATAGGTCGAAATTCATATTTAGAATTGGCAAATTTTCTAAAGAATAGTGGAGTCGAACCTCAAAAGCACTTAAATATAATTTTAGTATATGATGACTGTTTATTAGCTAATAATGAAGTATATTCATACTTTGCAATTCTTCCTATAAAAGATTTCTTTGTTAAATATAAAGAATTAGTTTCTAAATTAAGAGAATGTTTTTATTAAGATAACGGAGTGCTTGAGTTTAGGATAGTTGGGTCGTGTGGAATGAAGCAACCAACTGTAAGCGAAATAATAAAAATATTAAAATTAGTTCTTATAAGTGAAATGACAAGGGAAGAAGTTTCCGATTGGGCTACGTTATATGTGATGGCTGATAATCCTAATATTGATGATGAAAATGTTTGGGATTTGCTAATTTTACTTAGTGGAATAGACATATTAGATTCACCGACAACTTATCCATAATGAAGAGGATATAAAAGATTGGATAAAACAAGCAACTGAATACTCATGGAAGTAACGGGTACTTTAGTTAAATATTTGATTTGTGAGATATCAAACAGAGTTGATTCTACACATTTTGTAGATTTACTCTTTTTTTATGTTTTAACAGCAATAATCTTTTAGAAAACAGCCTTAAATTATTCGTCTCCCCAGCTCTGTGGGGAACCTGATCTTACCTAATCAGTTCTCCGGCAATGACTATTATGAAGACTAAGAAGATAGCTCTAACCAATTTCTGCCCCGAACTTATGGTATATTAGACAGTACATAGTTAGTAAAGGAGTACGGGAATATATGGTTAAAAGTGTAGTTATTGCTGAAAAACCTTCAGTGGCACGTGATATTGCAAATGTCTTGAAATGTAATAAAAAGGGGAACGGATTTTTAGAAGGTGACAAATATATAGTTACTTGGGCATTAGGTCATTTAGTGACGTTAGCGGATCCAGAAGCCTACGATAATAAATATAAAACATGGAATTTGGACGACCTTCCAATGTTGCCAGAACGAATGAAGCTAGTCGTGATGAAACAAACAGGTAAGCAATATAATGCAGTTAAATCACAATTAACTCGTAATGATGTCAATGAAATCATTGTGGCTACTGATGCTGGGCGTGAAGGGGAATTAGTTGCTCGATGGATTATTGATAAAGCGAATGTGAAAAAGCCAATTAAACGTTTATGGATTTCATCTGTTACAGATAAAGCGATTAAAGAAGGATTTGCTAATTTAAAACCGGGTAAGAACTACGATAATTTATATGCTGCTGCTGTTGCGCGTTCTGAAGCGGATTGGTATATCGGATTAAACGCGACACGGGCATTAACGACAAGATTTAATGCACAGCTGAATTGTGGCCGTGTGCAAACGCCAACTGTTGCGATTATTGCTGCACGCGAAGATGAAATTAAAAACTTCAAACCACAAACATACTACGGTATTGAAGCACAAACAGATTCATTAAAGCTTACATGGCAAGATGCAAATGGCAATTCACGTAGCTTTAATAAAGAAAAAGTCGACGTTATTGTCAAAGCATTAGGCAAACAAGATGCAAAGATTGTTTCAATTGACCGCAAGCCTAAAAAATCATTTGCCCCAGGTCTTTATGATTTAACAGAATTACAGCGAGATGCCAATAAATTATTTGGTTATTCTGCAAAAGAAACTTTAAATATTATGCAAAAGCTATATGAATCTCATAAAGTGCTGACATACCCTCGTACAGATTCACGCTATTTATCATCTGATATTGTAGGCACATTACCTGAGCGTCTAAAAGCATGTGGCATCGGCGAATATCGTACATTAACGAATAAAATTTTAACAAAGCCGATTAAAGCGAATAAATCATTTGTAGATGACAGTAAAGTATCAGATCACCATGCGATCATTCCAACTGAAGGCTATGTGAACTTATCTGCATTCAATGATAAAGAGCGTAAAATATATGATTTAGTAGTAAAGCGATTTTTAGCTGTATTATTCCCAGCACAAGAATATGAGCAATTAACAGTACAAGCTCAAATCGGTAATGAGAAATTTATTGCCAAAGGGAAAACTGTAACAGTTGCAGGTTGGAAAGAAGTATATCAAAATCGTTTTGAAGATGAAGAATCCACGGATGATGTCAAAGAGCAGCTGCTTCCTCGTTTAGAACAAGGACAAGTATTAAAAACGAAGCTAATTGCTCAAACGTCAGGTCAAACCAAGCCCCCAGCGCGTTTTACAGAGGCAACATTACTATCAGCTATGGAAAATCCTACGAAGTATATGGAAACGAACGATAAGAAACTTGTAGATACGTTGAAATCAACAGGTGGATTAGGGACAGTTGCAACACGAGCAGATATTATTGAGAAGCTCTTTAATTCATTCTTAATCGAAAAACGTGGCGGCAAAGATATTTACATTACATCCAAAGGTCGTCAATTGCTTGATTTAGTTCCTGAAGAATTACGCTCTCCAGCGACAACAGCGGAGTGGGAGCAAAAGCTGGAGCTCATTTCAAAAGGTAAGTTGAAGAAAGATGTGTTCATCAACGAAATGAAAAAGCACACACAAGAAATAGTCGCTGAAATTAAAGCAAGTGATAAAAAATATAAGCATGACAATATTTCAACAAAGTCCTGCCCGGATTGTGGTAAACCAATGCTTGAAGTTAACGGTAAAAAAGGCAAGATGCTTGTCTGCCAAGACCGTGAATGTGGTCATCGTAAAAATGTATCACGCGTCACAAACGCACGATGCCCGCAATGTAAGAAAAAGCTTGAACTACGTGGTGAAGGTGATGGCCAAATCTTCGTATGTAAATGTGGTTATCGCGAAAAGTTATCTGCATTTGAAGCCCGTCGTAAAAAAGAAGGCGGTGGCAAAGTAGATAAGCGCAGTGTGCAGAAATATATGAAACAGCAAGAAAAAGAAGCAGAACCTTTGAACAATGCTTTTGCAGATTTGTTAAAAGGGATGAAGTTTGATGAATAGTTATAAATAAAAAAGCGGGAGTGTTAACTAAATTAACATTCCCGCTTTTTTTTTGCGTAATAAACAGAAATTTCAGAAAATATATTGAATTAAGAAAATAAGTGTGCTACTGTATGTAACATGAAAATGCAGTTTAAGCTTCAAAAAATAAAAATAGAAGGATGAACTTCTTTGATGGATAATCAAACAATTCAACAAGTCATTCAACATAAATATCAGGAGCTTTCAAAGAGTCAGCAAAAGGTAGCGATCTTCATCCTCAAAAATTTGCAGACTGTTGGTGTTCATTCAGCCGCATATGTGGGGGAGAAGGCAGGGGTAAGTGAAACGACGGTTATCCGCTTTTGCTACGCTATCGGATTATCGGGTTATGCTGAGCTACAGCGTGAAATTACGATGCAGCTATTCAATGAAGGAAATACAAGTAGCTTACACAATTATTTGCAATCAAAGCAGGCACTTTTTGTGACCCCACGTTTTTATGAAAAAACGATGGAAAAGGATGCAGCAAGTATTTTAAATGTTGCGAAGAACATTAACGGGGAAGATTTTAATCGTGCTTCCATCCTGCTGCATACGAAGAAAAAAATTTATATTGTCGGGAATGGGTCTTCCCATTTAGCGGCACAATGGTTGTGTTTTACGTTAAATATACTACGTCCTAACGTAGTGCTTTTAGAATTTGAAACTAGTGAAATCATTAGAGCTTTACAAGAAATTGATGAGGATAGTGTAGTCATTATTTTATCGTTCCATCGTTATTTTAAAGAACCGATTCAATTTGCAGCCGAAGTTCAAGAAAAAAATTGCGAGATAATTGGTATTACTGATTCTAAAATTGCACCTATCACGCAATATGCGACGATTACCTTTGTGAATGAACAACAAGAAATGTCTACGATTGATGCAATGCCAGCACTGATTTCATTTTTAAATACATTAATTGCAGGTATGACTGCACAAGATCACGATTATTATGAAAATCAACGCGTAAAATATGATGATTTCCAAAATAGCTTTTTAGCAAATCGATGGAGTTGAATACTATGAATCAAATTTTACAAAACTTACAGCCGAGATTGGCTGATATTTTTACATATTTACATGAGCATCCGGAAATTAGCTGGCAAGAAAAGAAAACAACGCAATACATCGCTGGTTTATTGAAGGAGGCACAGATGGAGCCTCAATTGTTTGAGGATATGACGGGACTGTATGTAGATATTGGTGAAGGAATGCCGAGAGTCGGATTTCGTACGGATATTGATGCTCTATGGCAGGAAGTAGATGGTGAATTTAAGGCTAATCATTCTTGTGGTCATGACGGTCACATGACGATGGCTATTGGGACGGCACTAGTGTTAAAGGATATGGAGCATTCACTCCCAGGTGCAGTACGTATTCTTTTCCAGCCCGCTGAAGAAAAGGCACAGGGCGCTCGTGCATTCGTCGAGAAGGGGCTTATCGATCATTTAGAATACTTATTTGGTGTCCATGTTCGTCCGTTAAAAGAATTAAGGGACGGGACGTATGCTCCAGCATTGTACCACGGTGCTGCAAAGCTTTTTACTGGGGCAATTTTGGGGGAAGAGGCTCATGGTGCACGACCTGAACTCGGCATTAATGCAATTGAAGTAGGGGCTGCATTTGTCGAAGGTTTACAAAAGATCTGGACCGACCCAAATGTCTCTGCTTCAGTCAAAATGACACAATTTAATGCAGGAGGAACCTCGACGAATATTATTCCGGGGAAAGCAACATTTAGCATCGATGCACGAGCACAAACAAATGAAGTAATGCAAACGCTCACGGATGGTATTGAACGTGTCAAAGCATCGATAGAAGTGATGTATGGTGCAAAAATTTCCTTACATGTAGATGCACATATTGTTGCAGCATTAGTGAATGATGAGGCATTACAACATATGAATGCAGCGATTGTTGACGTAGTAGGTGAAAAAGCATGTACTTCACCAGTCGTCACTCCTGGAGGAGAGGATTTTCATTTTTATACGTATGAACGTCCGAACCTGAAAGCAACAATGCTTGGCTTAGGTTGTGGTGTAACACCAGGATTACATCATCCGAACATGACCTTTAATCGAGAGCGGCTTATTACCGGTGTGAACATTATCACGAGAGCTATTTTACGAGCTTTATAGACCCTAAGGAGGAGAGATAGCAATGATTGACATAAGGGAAATAAAGACAATCGAACAGCTGGAGCAAGTTCAGCAATTGGAATATAACGTTTGGGGCATGCCTTCAATCCCTATTCATCAAACTTTAACAGCTGTGAAAAATGGCGGTATCGTTGTTGGGGCCTATGACGGTGATCAATTAGTTGGCTTTAGCTATGGCTTTTCGGGGTTTCGAGAGGGCAAAAGCTATTTATGTTCCCATATGTTAGGGATAGACGAAAATTACCGCTCTCAAGGAATAGGTGAACAATTAAAATATGCCCAGCAAGCTATTGCTATTGATCGGGGCTACGATTTAATGGTGTGGACGTTTGATCCGCTGGAAACACGAAATGGTTTTCTCAATCTGTCCAAATTAAATGGTATTTGTTATACGTATATAGAAAATTGCTACGGTGAAATGCAGGATGGCTTAAATAAGGGACTACCTTCAGACCGTTTTGAGGTGTGTTGGCATATAACCTCTAATTATGTAAGTAAGAATGTTTCAATAGATACGACGGATGCTATACCAGTGGCTAGCTGTGTATTAAATGAACAAGGATTTCTACGTTTAGTTATAACTGAAAATTTAAAATATAAAGAAGGCTTATATACATTGCCTGTACCAAAGGATTTTCAAGCTTTGAAGCTACAAGATCCAGCATTAGCATTGGATTGGCGTTTCAAAACGAGATATTTATTACAACGTCTATTTGCACAAGGCTATGCGGCAGTTCAATTGCAGCAACAAGAATATTATAACGAGTATGTCCTCGTAAAATTAGAAACTTTAGATTTGGAAGGGGTAAAACCAATATGAAAATTACAGAAATCACCATCAGGCATTTGAAAATGAAATTAAAAGAACCATTTACAACAAGCTTTGGCACATTCGAGGATAAAGATTTTTTAGTTTTAGAGGCTAAGGATGAGGCAGGAACAATCGGTTGGGGAGAATCTGTTGCATTCCATTCTCCTTGGTACAACGAGGAAACATTGCAAACGAACTGGCATATGCTAGAGGATTTTTTAATCCCTCTTATTTTAAATAAAGAGCTTCAGCATCCGGATGAGGTTAATGAGCTATTTAAACCAATTCGCAAAAATAATATGGCGAAATCAACAATTGAAGGTGCTATTTGGGATATTTACGCCCAACAGACGAATCAATCGCTGGCGGCAGCACTTGGAGGCAACAAGGATAAAATTGAAGTAGGGGTCAGTATCGGTATTCAAAAAACAATCGAGGACCTCATTGCGTTAGTCGATGGCTTTGTGAATGAAGGCTATAAACGAATGAAAATCAAAATTAAGCCATGCTGGGATGTAGAGGTCATGCGTACATTACGTGAAACGTTCCCTGATGTGGCGTTTATGGCAGATGCAAACTCAGCTTATCGTCTCGAAGATGCTGAAACGCTCAAGCAGTTAGATGCTTTTAATTTAACGATGATCGAACAGCCATTGGCGTCGGATGACATCATTGACCACGCGGCATTACAAAAATTAATCGATACGCCAATCTGCTTAGACGAAAGTATCCATTCGTTAGAAGATGCACGTAAAGCTGTTGAGTTAGGCAGTACTAAAATTATTAACATTAAAATTGGTCGTGTTGGTGGCTTAACAGAAGCGAAGAAAATACATGATTATTGTGAGGCAAATAACATTCCAGTTTGGTGTGGAGGCATGCTAGAGTCTGGTATTGGTCGTGCACATAATGTGGCATTAACTACATTATCGAATTTCATTTTACCTGGAGATACTGCAGGCTCAAGCCGTTATTGGGAAAAAGATATCATCGACCCAGAAGTTGTAGTGAAGGACGGTTATATTGAAGTTCCTCAAAAAGCAGGAATCGGCTATGAAGTGAATAGGGAGACAATCGATTTATTCACAGTAGCACAGAAAATATATAAATAATACGATCTTAGAAAACTATTGGATAGAACTTAAATCATAAGGCGATAACTCCTACGAGGAATCTACCGTCATATGGATTTGAAAAAATAGATAAGCAGGTGGTCTATGAAAAAAAGTTGGCAGATAGGTGGCGCATTTGTAGGACTAATCGTTGGTGCTGGCTTTGCATCAGGACAAGAAATTATGCAATATTTTACGAGCTTTGGTCTTTACGGGATAGCAGGAGGAATAGTCGCAACAATTGCATTTGCTTTTTTAGGGATGAGTCTAGCACAATTAGGAGCGGATTCACAAACGACCTCTCATAAAGAGGTTATTTATCAAATTGGTGGACGGTATGTTGGGGTGCTATTAGATATTGTCATTACATTCTTCTTATTTGGCGTTGCGGTTGTTATGTTTGCTGGTTCGGGGTCTACATTCGAGCAAATGTTTAATATAAATCCGATGATTGGTAGTATTTTTATGGTCATCATTACGATTTTAACATTGCTATTAAATGTAAAAAACATTATTAATATAATAGCTTTAGTGACGCCCTATTTAATGGGAATCGTTTTTATTATATTAATTTATTCTATTTTCACGATGGACTTAACAATTGCCGAACAGAATGTGTTAGCACAGGAGCAAACATCTGCGTCTTCTAATTGGATATTGGGCGCACTTCTCTATGTATCTTATAACATAGCTGCTGGTACTGCGATGTTAATTGTTATGGGGGGAACGGTAAAAGAGCGCAAGATTGCCGGTTTAGGTGGTCTTCTTGGTGGCGTCATGCTCGGTGTTTTAATCATACTTATTAATATTGCTTTGTTCGTTAAAATGGATATAGTTGGTGGGACAGCAATGCCAACATTAGAGCTAGCAAAACAAATTCATCCTGTAGTAGGTATTTTAATGTCTATTGCTCTATTAGGTATGATGTACAATACGGCTGTAGGAATGCTTTATGCATTTACAGTACGTTTTATAGCGCCTGACCATAAAAGCTTTAAATTGGGTATTGTGGTAATAGGCTTAATAGGCTTTGTCGCGAGTTTAGTAGGGTTCACGACTTTAGTTGGAAAGGTATATTCAACAATGGGGTATTTAGGCTTTGCACTAATCGTAGCTATTATCATCTCGTGGCTACGTAAAATACCAAAAGCTTCCTAATTATATTTTTGAGATTCTCTAGTGTTTTTATACAGCGCTAGGGAATTTTTTTGGATCTTAGTAATGAAAACAAGTTGATGATCATACAGTAATTGTATGTTTTTTAATCAGCAAATGTTTAATGTAACGTAAGTGAAACGACTGTTACAAATCTTTCTTGAAGCTACAGAACATTCCCATTTCAGTAGGTGATGAGATACTGAATAAAGATAAAACCTCCAAACGCAAAGCGACAGCGGCCAATTACACCAAGGCGAAATAAATTCGTGGGGATTTTAAAAATTCTGCTTTGCGTAAAATTAATTCTCGTATTTCCAAATAAAATCTATCTCGGTGCTAGACACTAATTTTTGTGAATGCTATATTAATAGTGTCATAGTTTTTTTATAATTAAGAAAAATCAGGTTTCGACACCGATAGATGGGATGGCATTTTATACGATATACGTAAGTTGATTGGAGGGTTGGACGATTTCTTGGGGATCAGCGTCACAGATGAAACCCTGGGAGCGAGCATCGCGAGTGAAGCGGTTCATCGGACGCCCCAAGAAAGCTTTGCTCCGTAGTGAAAGTGAAGCGTGAGCTACTAAAGCGCCCAGCTGGAACGGAAATCAACAACACATTATGGTGATGACTCAAACTTTTTCTAGTTATAAAGAGTGATGGAGTAAAGAGTTATAAGAAGGATGATAGATGCCTATGGTAAAGAAAACATTAAAACAACGCATTGTTGACGCTTCTGTAGTGCTATTTCAGCAAGATGGCTATCACAATGTCACTGTTGATCGCATTGTTGAATATATTGGTGCATCAAAGGGTGGATTTTATCATAATTTTAAATCGAAAGATGAGTTGTTGTATGAAATTCACGATGTATTTATTTCCTATGTTATTAAACAATCACAGGAGGCATATGACAAATACGATACACCGATTACACGTTTATGTGCAATGCTGCAAACACTGACTCAAGTATTTGATGTGTATCAAGCACATATTACTGTTTTTTATGAGGAAAGTCGTGCCTTGCCAGAGGAATATAGTGAAATTATTCATAATAAACGAGATCAATATCGGGATATTTTACAAAAAGTCATAGAGGAAGGCCAGCAAACAAAGGATTTTCGTACAGAACTACCTTGTACTATTGTAACGATGGCTATTGTTGGGATGATTAACTGGACATACAAATGGTTTAAGCAATCAGGCCCTTTAACAATGGAGGAAATTACAGAAGTATTTACGGATATGGTATTGCGTGCGATTGTCACTGAACAAGCAATGGAAGAAGCCGTTCAATTTATGGTCAAGGAGAAGCCAGAAGCAAAAACTGGTTTTATTAATAGTTAAAACAAACCGACTAGTCGGTATCAACTTCTTTCAATGGGTATTTAAACACCAGTTGAAATAGAGGAACTCAATCTCAAACCGCCACGTCCTGTGGCAACGACTGAGTGACCAACATCACGTTGGCCAAAAGCCTCGTCCGATTCCGGATGCTATTATGACGAGGTATAATTGATTTTTTGCAACTGTCATCTGAACGAAATCCGCTATGGCACATTAAACATTAGGGGGACTGGGGATGAACTTTGAACTAACGAAAGAGCAAGCAATGATTCGAGACATGGTGCGTGATTTTGCTGAAAATGAAATTAAACCGTATGCTCGTGAGGTTGACGAGACATCGACGATGAGAATAGAGAGCTTTAACAAGATGGCAGAGCTAGGCTTATTAGGTATTCCATTTCCTGAAGAGTATGGTGGTTCAGGCGGAGATACTGTTTCCTACGCACTTGCTGTTGAAGAAATCGGTCGTGCGTGTGGTGGCACCGGATTAAGCTATGCAGCAGCAGTTAGCTTAGGTGCTTCGCCTATTTATAATTTCGGTACCGAGGAGCAAAAGCAAGAATGGCTTGTTCCGTTAGCGAAGGGAGAAACATTAGGTTCGTTTGGTCTAACAGAGCCTAATGCCGGTTCAGATGCTGGTGGGACACGTACAACAGCTGTAATTGATGGTGATGATTACATCATTAATGGTGAAAAATGCTGGATCACAAATGCTGGCCATGCACGTCAAGTTATTGTGACTGCAGTGACAGGTAAACGTGAGGATGGTAAAAAAATCATCTCAGCTATCATTGTACCGACTAATACTCCTGGCGTAACGATCAACTGCAATTACGACAAAATGGGCGTACGTGGCTCCAATACATGTGAGATTATTTTGCAAAATGTTCGTGTACCAAGGGCTAATCTTTTAGGGGATGAAAAACGCGGATTTAGCCAATTTTTAAATACTTTAGACGGAGGCCGTATTTCCATAGCAGCATTATCAGTAGGAATTGCACAGGCAGCTTATGAGAAATCATTAAAATACGCAAAAGAACGTGAACAATTTGGTGCACCAATTTCAAAACTTCAGGCAATACAGTTTAAATTGGCCGATATGGCAATGGAGATAGAGCTTGCACGTACGTTAGTACATAAGGCGGCATGGCTTAAAGATCAAAAGAAACCGTTCGGGAAGGAAGCGGCAATGGCAAAATTATTTGCTTCTGAAATGGGCTTCCGAACTTGTAATCAAGCCATTCAAATTCACGGCGGTTCAGGCTATATGAAAGAATATGACGTAGAGCGTCATCTGCGTGACATTAAGTTAATGGAAATCGGTGAAGGAACGTCTGAAATTCAACGTCTCGTTATTTCTCGTTTAATAGGCTGTTAATCATCTTAGGTAGCTAAAAGGAGGATTTTCATGGCGGAACTTGTGTATCAAACTATTGGTCAATTGCTAGATGAACAAGCGGAAAAGTATCCACAGCGGGAAGCATTAGTGTATGCAGACAGGGATTTACGGATGACCTACGAGGAGCTCAATCGGCAAAGTCGTTTAGTAGCTAGAGGGTTAATGGCTCTGGGAATAGAGAAGGGCGAGCATATTGCAGTGTGGACGACCAATGTCCCGGAATGGGTACAGCTGCAATTTGGTACAGGTAAAATGGGTGCTCCGATCGTCACTGTCAACACGAATTATCGCTCAAGCGAGTTGGAATATTTATTGAAGCAATCCGATGCAAAAACGATTTTTCTAATTGAAAATTATCGAGACCATTCTTTTATGAATACACTGCAAGAGTTATGTCCAGAGCTTGAACATTGTGAACCGGGTAATTTGCAATCAAAGCGACTGCCTTTATTGAAAAATGTTATTTTAATTGGCGAGACAAAATACCCCGGAGTGCTAAACTGGTCGGATGTGTTATCGGCTGCAAAGCAAATAACAGAGGAGCAATTAGATCAAAGGCAGCAAGAGCTTCATTATGATGATGTTATTAATGTTCAATATACTTCGGGAACAACAGGTTTTCCAAAAGGTGTTATGTTAACGCATTATAACTTAGTCAATAATGCGATTAATATTGCAGAATGTATGGGTTTAACTTTCGAAGATCGCTTATGCATCCCTGTTCCATTCTTCCATTGCTTTGGCTGTGTAATTGGAACATTAGCCATTACGACTAGTGGAGGGACGATGGTACCAGTTCAGGAATTTTCAGCTACTGAAGTGCTACAAGCAGTTGAAAAAGAGAAATGTACAGCGTTACATGGTGTACCAACGATGTTTATTAGCGAACTTAATTTACCGAATTTTTCGTCTTTTGATCTATCAACGTTACGCACTGGAGTAATGGCAGGCTCTAATTGTCCTATTGAGGTAATGAAAGCCGTGATCGACAAAATGGGCATGAAGGATGTTACTATCTGCTACGGACAAACAGAAGCCTCTCCTGTTATTACGCAAACGAGAGCAGATGATCCGCTATTGTTAAAGGTAGAAACCGTTGGTCGTGCATTACCGAATTTGGAAGTTAAAATCATCGTACCTGGTACAGACGAAGAAGCTGCGCCGAATGAGCAAGGGGAACTATGTACGAGAGGCTACCACGTCATGAAAGGTTACTATAAAAACGAAGAAGAAACGCTTCTTGCAATTGATGGGGCTGGTTGGCTGCATACCGGGGATTTGGCAACGATGGATGAGGCGGGCTATGTACGTGTAACAGGGCGTTTAAAAGATATGATTATTCGCGGTGGTGAAAATATATCTCCTCGGGAAATTGAAGAATTTCTTTACACACACCCGAAAATTGCAGATGTACAGGTTGCAGGTGTTCCTGATCCTGTTTATGGAGAGGAAGCGGCAGCTTGGATCATTTTGCGTGAAGGAGAGCAGGCAACAGAGGAAGAAATTCGGGATTATTGTCGGGATAAAATATCTAGACATAAAATACCACGACATATTTTCTTTATCGACGACTATCCGATGACTGCATCAGGAAAAGTTCAAAAGTATAGATTACGAGAGAGTTTTGTTCCAGCAGTGAAGTAAGAAGGGGGCCGGTGTTATGTTCAAAAAGGTATTAATTGCAAATCGCGGAGAGATAGCAAGACGTGTTATTAGAACATGTAAACGACTAAATGTTCAAACAGTTGCGGTGTATTCCGAGGCAGACGCTGAAAGCTTACATGTTAAGGAAGCGGATGAGGCGTTCTGTATCGGGAAACCACCTGTTGCACACAGTTATTTAAATATTGATCGTATTCTTGAAGTAGCGAAGGAAAGCGGTGCTGAAGCTGTTCATCCAGGCTATGGCTTATTATCAGAAAACGCTGAGTTTGCTAAACGTTGTACAGAGGCGGGCTTAGTTTTCATTGGGCCAAGCGCGGACGTGATTGCTTCGATGGGGAGTAAATTAGAAGCCCGAAAAACAATGAAGGCAGCAGGTGTACCAATTGTTGAAGGCGTAGAGGCACCGGTGAAAGATGTAACAGAAGCTATTGAAATTGCTTCCGGTCTAGGCTATCCGATTATGTTAAAAGCTTCTGCTGGCGGTGGGGGCATCGGGATGCAGCTCGTAGAAAATGCAGAGGAATTGGCGAAAGCCTTTGAGGGAAATCAAAAGCGTGCACAGTCATTCTTTGGTGATGGCACGATGTATATGGAACGATTTATTGCTAATCCTCATCACGTTGAGGTACAAATTATTGCGGATTACAATGGCAATGTCGTACCGCTATTTGAGCGCGAGTGCTCGATTCAACGCAGAAATCAAAAAGTAGTTGAGGAAGCACCATCTCCTTTCATTTCTGAAGAAACAAGAAAAAGTATGCTAGATGCTTCCGTCAAGGCAGTTCAGCATATTGGCTATGTGAATGCTGGCACGATTGAGTATTTAGTAGATGCAGAGCAAAACTTTTATTTCTTAGAGATGAATACGCGCTTACAGGTTGAACATCCGGTAACTGAGGAAATTACGAATCTAGATCTTGTAGAGGAGCAATTAAAGATTGCGGCACAACAACCATTAGCATTTACGCGCGATAGTATAGAAAGAAAAGGGCATGCGATTGAAGTACGCATCTACGCCGAAAATCCTTCGACCTTTTTCCCTTCTCCAGGTACAATCACGGCTTTTGAATTACCAACAGGTGAAGGTATTCGCCATGAATGTGGCGTAGAGGCTGGCACTTCGGTAACACCTTTTTACGATCCGATGATTAGCAAATTAGTTGTGTGGGGAGAAACACGAGCAATTGCGTGTGAACGACTTATTGAGGCACTTAAAGCATATAAAATAGAAGGAATTCAAACAAATATTCCAATGCTACTAAAAACAGTCACACATGAACAATTTTTAAAGGGCTATACAACAACTAAATTTGTAGATGAATATTATTTACCTCAATTAGCAGAGACAAAATAAAACGTCTGGACGAATTGTTTATTTGTGCGAAAGCGAAGCGCCAGCAACAAATGTATTCTGTGCGAAAGCGAAGCGACAGCAACAACAACAATTACGCCAAGGCGAAAATGATAAAAGCATTCGCACTTAAATATTAGTGCGAATGCGTTATCAGTACATTCATAATATTTGGAGGGATTTACAATGGCAACAGTTAAAGCGAGCATGGCAGGAACAGTATGGAAAATTGTTGTAGCTGAGGGCGAGAAAGTTACAGCGGGACAAGATGTGGCAATTTTAGAGTCGATGAAAATGGAGATTCCTATTGAAGCAGAGGAAGATGGCGTAGTCACAAAAATCATTGCGAACGAAGGGGATTTCATTAACGTTGATGATGATATTTTAGAAATTGAATAAGGAGGCTTCTTTATGCAGCTACCGAAGCATGTCACGTTAAAGGAAGTAGGGCCTCGTGACGGTTTGCAAAATGAGAAAACGCACCTTGCAACTACCGATAAAGTACAATTAGTAAATTTACTTAGTCAAACTGGATTGAATTATATTGAGGTAACTTCTTTTGTGCATCCGAAGTGGATTCCACAGCTGGCTGATGCAGTGGAGGTTCTTCAGAGCATTAAACGCCAAAAAGATATCACATATGCGGCACTCGTTCCGAACATGCGTGGCTTAGAACGTGCATTGCAGGCTGAAATAGATGAAGTAAGCGTATTTATGTCAGCAAGCGAAAGCCATAATCAAAGTAATATTAATAAAACGATTAATGAAACATTTCCGATACTACAGGAAGTTGTGGTAGGGGCAAAGGCAGCGCATAAAAACGTACGAGGCTATATCTCAACGGTAATTGGGTGCCCGTATGAAGGCTACATACAACCAGAAAAGGTTTTGCGAGTAACAGAAAAATTATTAGAAATGGGCGTCGATGAAATTTCGCTCGGTGACACGATTGGTGTTGGTGTACCGACACAGGTGGAAAATCTGTTAGAAGAATTGCTAAAAAGATATCCTGCAGAACATTTCGCGATGCATTTTCATGATACACGTGGCACAGCGCTAGCGAATATTGTTCAATCTTTAAAAATGGGCATTACGAAGTTTGATAGTGCGCTTGGTGGACTTGGCGGCTGTCCGTATGCCAAAGGAGCATCAGGTAATGTAGCTACGGAAGATTTACTGTATTTATTACATGAAATGGGTATTACAACGGGTGTAGAGCTCAATAAAGTGCTAGAGGCTGCGCTATTTATTGAACAGAAACTAGGGAAGGCCGTTGCCTCTAAACAAATGGCGATTGCCCGTAATGAAAGGAGTGCGAGTCAATTATGACGCAGCTCGTTCGTTTTGAATTATTAGATGGTAGCATTGGGCTTATTACACTTTCCAGACCTGAAGCTGCAAATGCAATGTCTGTACAACTACTCCAAGAACTGAGCACGACACTCGACAACATAAACGGTGATCCGGCAGTGCGAGTCGTTTTACTAACGGGGGCAGGGGAAAAAGCCTTTTGCGCCGGAGCAGATTTAAAAGAACGTAAAGGGATGCCGGACCGACAAGTAAAGCAAATTGTGCAATTAATCGGTGCCACAGTGGCAAAAGTAGAAGCACTCGCCCAACCAGTTATCGCCGTACTAAATGGTGTTGCTTTCGGTGGCGGACTCGAACTAGCGTTAGCCTGTGATTTACGTCTTGCAGCTGCACATGCAAAGATTGGCCTTACGGAAACATCTCTCGGCATCATCCCAGGTGCAGGAGGCACACAACGACTTCCAAGACTAATTGGCATTGGAAAAGCGAAGGAATTAATTTATACAGCACGTCGACTAAATGCAGAGGAAGCTAGAAGCTACGGTATTGTGGAGTATGTTCATGAAGGACATGAAGTACTAGAAAAGGCTCAGCAGCTTGCGCTCGAAATGGCAAAAAATGCTCCACTTTCTTTAGTACAGGCGAAAATCGCCATGAATCAAGGAGTTGAAGTAGATTTAGCTACGGGCTTAAAAATCGAATCACTTGCATATAATGCTCTGATTCCTACAGAAGATCGATTAGAGGGCTTACTTGCTTTCCAAGAAAAACGAACACCGCAATACTTAGGGAAATAAAAGCTCGATAGATCTTGAATGGTTTTAAAGTAGGAATTTTAAAACAATGAAATCCAAACATATCGTTTAAATTCTCAGCACAGAAGTAAAGTTATACAAAGTGCTAAGGCGTAACCGAATGGGCAAAAGGAGGAATTAAATATGAGCAATGTACCGACAGAAAATACGACTAAAACAATGAAGGAACAAATTTTAGCAGGCGGTCTGCCAAAATACCACGATAAAAACGCGCAGCAAGGAAAATTATTTGTACGTGAACGACTCGAATTATTATTAGATGATGGGCTGCAATCAGAGGATGGCTTGTACGCAAACTGCTTAGCCGGTGACTTACCGGCAGATGGCGTTGTAACAGGAATCGGTAAAATCCATGGCCGTACCGTTTGTGTATTAGCAAACGACTCGACGATTAAAGCTGGCTCTTGGGGTAAACGTACAGTAGAAAAAATGATTCGTATTCAAGAAACAGCTGAAAAGTTAAATTGCCCATTACTGTATCTAGTCGATTCGGCAGGTGCACGTATTACTGATCAATTAGAAATGTTTCCTGGCCGACGAGGAGCAGGACGTATTTTTTATAATCAGGTAAAACTATCAGGTAAAATCCCTCAAATATGCTTACTGTTTGGACCTTCTGCAGCAGGAGGTGCATATATCCCTGCATTCTGCGATATTGTAGTTATGGTAGAGGGCAATGCATCGATGTATTTAGGATCCCCACGTATGGCGGAAATGGTTATTGGTGAGAAGGTAGATTTGGAAACGATGGGTGGAGCGAAAATGCACTGTTCCATTTCCGGTTGTGGAGATGTGCTTGCTAAAACCGAGCAGGAAGCAATTGCCTATGCGCGTAAATATTTGAGCTACTTCCCGAACAATTATGCAGAGCGCGGTAAAGTAGAGGCTCCAAAGCCACCAGCTACATTTGATAAATCGATTGAAGAGCTAATACCAAAAAATCAAAACGTTCCTTTTGATATGTATAAGCTAATTGACCGTATTATAGATGAAAATACGTTTTGTGAAGTGAAAAAATTATTCGCTCCAGAATTAATTACAGGACTAGGACGCATTAATGGGCAATCCGTTGGAATTATCGCTAATCAACCGCGCGTAAAGGGTGGCGTTTTGTTCCACGATTCAGCTGATAAAGCAGCTAAGTTCATTTCACTTTGTGATGCGTTTAATATTCCGCTTCTTTTCCTTGCAGATGTACCAGGCTTTATGATTGGTACGCAAGTTGAAAAAGCTGGGATTATACGCCATGGTGCGAAAATGATTTTCGCCATGAGCGAGGCAACAGTCCCTAAATTAACGGTCATTGTTCGTAAGGCATACGGTGCAGGGCTGTATGCAATGGCAGGTCCTGCTTTTGAGCCAGACTGCTGTATTGCGCTTTCTAACGCGCAAATTGCTGTAATGGGCCCTGAGGCAGCGGTCAACGCAGTATATGCAAATAAAATCGCTGAACTTCCAAAAGAGGAGCAAGCGCACTTTATTGCAGAGAAACGCAAGGAATATCAAGAGGAGATCGATGTCTATCGACTAGCTTCAGAGCTCATCATTGACGATGTTATTGAGCCAAATGATTTACGAAAAGCACTTGAATCACGTTTAGAGCTGTATATGTCAAAATATTTATTATTCTCGGAGCGTAAACATGGAGTAAATCCAGTATAAAGTCTGAAAGAATGCTGTCTCAGTTTAATTGAGGCAGCTTTTTTTGCATCACTAAAAGCCGAGGATTGTATTTTTTTCTTTTCTAATTGACTCTGGACAAACGTATAGTAAAGGGGGATAAAGTATCTAGTATGATTTAAAACGCTTCACCCATCTTCTTATTGCCACTTGCATGGGGAAGGGAGGCATATTAAAATTATGAGAGGATACAGGAGGTAGGTCGTATAGGCATGACAAAAAATAATTTACAGGGTAGTGCCAAGCTACCGTTACCTTATCGTTCATTGATAGATACATATTATTTACCAATCAAGATAATAGGTTGGATATTTTTTTGTATTTATTCTGTAATAGCTTTTTATAAACTAGTTATTGATCGACTAGTGAATGTAATTATTATTTTATTTAATGGCGAATATTCCCTAGACGAATTAGGGCTGTTTGATTATAGTGACTGGCGTTTAACCACAAATTTTATTCCCTTTGATACAATTCTTCGCTATATAAATTACTCTCAGTATTTTAATTTAGATATCATTATTATTAATTTACTAGGCAATTTATTGATATTTACCCCAATGGGCTTTTTACTTCCATTATTATCAAAAAGGTTTCGGAAAGCGCGGACAGTTATTTGGGCAGGCTTTTTCTCTAGTCTAGCGGTAGAAACAATCCAGTTTATTTTTACGGTTGGGTCGGCTGATATTGATGATTTAATGTTAAATACACTCGGCGCATGGCTTGGTTACTTAGCCTATAAAAGTATACTCATTAAGCCTAAAAAAGACAGATAGAAACAGTCCTTGTGATGGGGCTGTTTTTTTAGTGGTGAATTAACACCATTTATAAAGTGGTAACGATAATAAAATTTATTGAAATTAAATATTGAAATACTAAATGAATATAATATCGAGGAATCAGTTAGGTCTTTGTATCTATTTCATTGAAAGTGAAATATTTCTTTAGGAGCTTAGTATTAATTTGCTCTTGAATTTGGTAAAGAAAATTCCGATAATTAGGGTACAGAAACTATTCTGAAGGAATAGATAAAGTTAATAGAGGAAATTATCATATCTATTAGTTAACTTGCATATTAAATAAGAAAGCCGAGGTGAATCATATGAAACTATCTAGTTTAATTGAACAAGAAAGAATATCATCATACTATAATCGTAAAAAGATTTTACAGCGAAAACAAGCTGGTGATGCGTATCGAAAAAGTGCACTGTATTTTCCTCCAAAGAAAAATCCGTTATTGCTTGAGCTAGAAAATTTACTTTTAGGGCATACAGACCAAGAACTCTTTGAGCAACAAAAAGAGGCGTCCAAAGAGGTCACACCTCAACAGCAAGCAATCATTCAAGATATGCAACAGACGAAAAATGTGCTCGCCCATGAGCAAATGCAGCATTATTCACAAGTAGAGCGTGTAAATGAGGAAGCGCCTATAGTAGATGATGCAAATGCCAAGGAAACGTTACAAATTTTAGAGCGGGTGCGGAATACTGCGCTGGGACCCGCGCAGCCATCACCACAGGATTTACGTGTAGCGGCAAGTGCAAATATACAGCACATGCAAGCGCAATTAAATGGTCAAGAGGTAGATGACAGTGAGCCAGCTTTTGTACGTGAAGATATTGAAGTCAAAGTACCAGAACGTTTTTCGAAGGAATTGAAATTAGATCCATTTGTAGATACAATTTTCGGTAAGAGTTATGCGGAGGCATACAAGGTGCGAACATATAAACACGCTTCTGAAAAGTATGCCACTCATATTCAAATGGCAAAAGACGGCTATCGACCGAGTAATGACTCCATGATCTCCATGATAGCCTAATGCTGCAGATGGGGGATTTTTGATATGGCAAAAGCAAAGCATGCGAAAACAAATGCGATAAGATTATTGGAGCAACAAAAAATACCATTCGAAGTAATTGAATATGAGATTGGTGATGGCCAAGTTGACGGAATTTCGGTTGCTGAAAAAATTGGTCACCCAGTTGCACGTGTTTTCAAAACATTAGTAGCAAAGGCAAGTGCACAAAAGCTTTTTGTATTTGTTATTCCTGTAGCAGATGAGCTTGATTTAAAAGCAGCTGCAAAGGTTGTAGGAGAGAAAAAAATCGACATGCTCCCGGTCAAGGAGTTACTTGGCTATACAGGCTATGTGCGAGGCGGATGCTCTCCAGTCGGCATGAAGAAGCTTTATCCAACTGTCATCGATTCGTCGGCCCAAGAGCAAGGAAATATTATAGTGAGTGCCGGGAAAATCGGTATGCAAATCCACCTACAGCTAGATGATTTAGTCGCTGTGACAAAAGCAAATATTGCATCAATCACTACTACCCAAGAATGAAATGCTGGGTAGTTTTTTTATTCAGTGGTAAACGGCTCGGCACAGAAGGAGATAACTGTTACTATTAATTCTAAATATAAAGGATACTTTAAAAATTCATTTGTTGAATAGCCCAATAAATAAGGCATACCTAAAAACATCATTACTATACCAATTGTAAACAAAGCAATCCCAACTTTTTTACCATACATCTCCCTCCAAACTTAAGCTAATGTTAACTGACCTGCATCACAGGCATAATTGCGTGTTTAATTAAAAAATTTGTTCTTGTTATTTTTGATGTAGCTAATGACAATTGCAAAGTAAATAACAGCTATGAGATTAATGATACTTAATGTAAGACCTGATGGTTCGGACCAGGGAAGTACAAAAAGCCAAAATACTACTAAAATTGAACTCAGTACATATATCCATTTGAATAGATATGTCATTGTTAATACCCTCTCTTCTTCTTTGATGCTTGTAGCTTTCAAGGAATTGTCTCCTTTCATTAATTCGTCAATACTAATATTGAATAAATCACTTAATGCACTAAGCGTTTCAATATTGGGGTAACCTTTTTCAAGCTCCCATTTAGAAACGGATTGTCTGCTAAAGTTTAATTTAATGGCTAATTCTTCTTGTGATAAATTATGCTTTAAGCGTTCTTCTTTTAGCTTTTTATAGAAGGCCATGATTTCAGCTCCTGTCATTTTATTTTTACTATAGCTCATCGCAAAGTAGAATGATGTAATCTAAGAGTAGCAAACAGTTGAAACAGATGGTTGCTACTTACTCAATTAGGCACTTTTGGTGAAAATAAATAGTTTTAGAATACTGAAAATGGGTTCTTTTTGTTTGCCGTAATAATTCGACTTTATTTTGGGTATCCCTTTTTTTACTATCTCGTTAGCCATCCATGTAGCGCAAAAACCAGCGCTACACCACAGAAGATGAAAATGTACTCAGAACGGGTATTGTATACTACGGCTGGGAGAGGAAGGTCGATAAACTATGGTGCCTTGAGCCCTTCCGTTAGTCTGACTCCAACGACCACGGTGTATCACTGACTGTCG
>NZ_JBIWGL010000028.1:0-59618 GCF_044763535.1 Lysinibacillus sp. NPDC095746 | reverse complement strand
ACTCTCCATAAAAAGAAATTTGATTAGCTCAAATTGTTTTGCTGGCATCATGTTTGATGTCCAAAATTTTGTTTCGTTCACTAACTCAAGGTTAGTTACTAAAAACTTTATTGATTACGTTTTGCTTGTTCAGTTTTCAAGGTTCATTTCGTCGTCGTTTTGTTTCAACAACTTTTATAATATAACATTTCTTGTTTTTGTTGTCAACTCTTTTTTAGAAGTTTTTAATACTTCTTTCAAAAGCAACAACTCTTATATAATATCACTCTACATTTTCAACGTCAACATCTTTATTTAATGTTTTTTTGAATCCGTTTCGTTTTCTTGCGTCGTCTTAACGACAAGTAATAATTTATCACGATTCCAATGAAACCGCAAGCGTTTTTTACTATATAATTATCTTTTTTTGATAAATATAGAATTAGTGAGCTATTTTATGCTTTTTCGAGCACTAAATAATTCTTATAATCTTCTAGCTATCTCTTTATTTGTTTTACTATACATCTCTTTCTCATAAATCTCAATAAAATCAATTATGCTTCGGCATACGAAATCCTCCAGAGGCTTTAACTTACATTAAGAAGAGTATCTATATTAGTAAGGATCCTTTCTAAAGCTTCCTTTGGTAAAGCATCAAAGATATCAAATACACATCGGAACGCGCCATTGTCCTAGCGAATACTCAACTATGAAAAAAGGAGTCAAGGTGGTTCTCCTGCCCCTCTTGACTCCTACTTATTCATGTTTGTTACTTATAACTTTATTGTTCTGCCACAAAAACCAGTGTAGCTGACGCTTCGTTTTCACTAATAAAATAAAACAATTGCTGAAAGAAGTTAAACTTAAATCTAAAAATCAACTATTTTGTTTATCAGCTACATCTAGGCACCAATTGAAATTATCCCACGCAGAGTACCAGCCACTGAAAATTTCAGAGGAATCATCCCAACGGACATCGAATTTCTTCTGACCGTCTATATCCACTAAATATAAAGTAAGCGTTGGATCTGCCTTAGAAACCGCCAATTTCATACCATGCTCAAGCTCTTCCTCAGTTAACATAACATCTGAAACTGAGCGTACTTGTGCCTGTTCAAATACTTGTTTGTTAAAGATTTTATAATTCATTATAAGCCTCCAATAAAACTTTTGATAATGTCTATTTCTATTTAATCTGCAAATTATAGAACTCTAAAAGTATACCTTAAATACATTCATCATTTAAATACTCTACTTAATTCTTTTAAACTTTTAAATATTGACTATTTCATTGCAGAAGATGCAAAACAGGAGTCTTAGTGCTTGTTCTGCACCTCGACTCCTGCTTATTCAAGATAACCTTTTAAAACTATTACTTAGTAGTATGACGCATTGTTGGGAATAATAATACGTCGCGAATTGATGGCGAATTTGTAAGAAGCATGATTAAACGGTCGATACCAATTCCTAATCCACCTGTTGGAGGCATACCGTATTCTAATGCTTCAATGAAATCATTATCCATTTCGTGTGCTTCATCATTACCAGCTGCTTTTTCAGCTAGCTGAGCTTCAAAGCGCTCACGTTGGTCAATTGGATCATTTAGTTCTGTAAAGGCATTTGCATGCTCACGACGAACGATAAATAGTTCGAAACGGTCTGTGAAACGCTCGTCCTCTGGGTTTTTCTTTGCTAGAGGTGAGATTTCTACTGGATGACCATAAACAAATGTAGGCTGAACAAGAGTCTCTTCAATTTTTTGCTCGAAGAACTCGTTAATAATATGCCCTACCTCATGTGTTTCTTTAACTTCTACCCCATGTTCTTTAGCAAGCGCTTGAGCTTGTTCCTTAGTCATTGGTTGCCAGAAGTCTACACCTGTAGCTTCTTTTACTGCATCTACCATATGAACTCGTTTCCAGCCTACAGCAAGATTAATTTCATCTTCACCGTATTGAACTGTAGTAGTACCTAAAACCTCTTGAGCTACATGAGCAATAAGGTTTTCAGTTAGAGACATAATATCTTTGTAATCCGCATAAGCTTCATACAGTTCTATCATTGTGAATTCAGGATTATGGCGTGTTGAAATCCCTTCATTTCGGAAAACACGACCAATTTCGTATACTTTCTCTAGCCCACCAACAATTAGACGTTTCAAATGTAGTTCGATTGCAATACGCATATATAATTCCATATCAAGTGCATTATGGTGTGTAATAAACGGACGAGCCGCTGCACCACCAGCGATTGTATGAAGCATTGGTGTTTCTACTTCTAAGTATCCTGCATTATCTAAATAATTGCGAATAGCACGGATAATTTTAGAACGTGTAATGAATGTTGTTTTACTATCTTCATTCGTCATTAAATCTAAATAACGTTGACGATAACGTTGCTCAACATCTTGTAAGCCATGGAATTTTTCTGGCATAGGGCGTAGAGCTTTTGATAGGAATGTGAATTCTTCAGCTTTGACTGAAAGCTCTCCTACTTGTGTTCGGAATACATTACCACGAATACCTACGATATCACCTAGGTCAGCTTGTTTAAATAATTCATATGCTTCTTCGCCAACATGATCCTGACGAACGTAAATTTGAATTTGGCCACCTAAATCTTGCATATGCGCAAAGCCAGCTTTTCCTTTACCGCGTTTCGTCATAATACGACCCGCAATAATTACCTCTTGTAGGTTTTCTTCTAGCTGCTCTTTTGTTTGATCTGCAAATTGTTCACGCACTTCTGTTGATAAATGCGTACGTTCAAAACGACTACCAAATGGATCTTGACCATTGTCTCGAATAGCCGTCATTTTTTGGCGTCTCACCAAAAGCTGATCATTTAATTCTTCTATGTTTGACACTTGTTTCACTCCTTATTAAATTGTCCGCGTTGCGTTTACGTCCATAATATTTCTATTGTACACAATTTTATTGTTGTAATCATCTGTTTCGTTTTAATTTCCATAAGAGAAAAAATGATTAATAATTCTAAAAATTGATGTTAGCAGAAAAATAGACGTCTCAAAACGAACAGAGAGACGTCTATTTAATGTATTAAAGAATTAATTCTTTTGCTTCTGGTACTATTAATTTAGATTCAAGCTCTTCATAGTCTTGTACGATTCCATTTAATAGCGCACGAAGCTCTACCGCAGTCTCTGTTTGGTTAATCGCTTTACGCGCTTTACCATTACCACGAATACCTTTTAAATACCATGAAGCATGCTTACGCATTTCACGTACCGCCACACCTTCTCCTTTTAATTGCATAAGGCGTTCAAAGTGTAGCAAGCACACATCAATTTTTTCGCGTACACTCGGCTCTTCCTTTAACTCGCCAGTTTCAAGGTATTGCACTGTACGATAAATCATCCATGGATTGCCTAGCGCAGCGCGTCCAATCATTACTGCATCCACCCCAGTAGTATCAAGCATACGTTTTGCATCTTGAGGAGTTTCTACATCACCATTACCTAGCACAGGGATTTTTACATTTTCCTTCACTTGACGAATGAAATCCCAATTTGCTTTTCCTTCGTACATTTGTACACGTGTACGTCCATGAACAGCTACAGCTGAAGCACCGGCACGTTCGGCAGCTTGTGCGTTCTCTACAGCAAAGATATGCTCGTCATCCCAACCAATACGCATTTTCACGCTGACAGGTTTTTTTACTGCATCTACAACAGCCGCTACCATTTCATATAATTTATTCGGATCTAAAAGTAAACGGGCGCCCGCTTCACATTTAATAATTTTATTAACTGGGCAACCCATATTAATATCGATAATATCGGCAGTTGTGTTTTCATCTACATACTTAGCCGCTTCCACTAGCGTTGCTTTATCACCACCAAAAATTTGCAATGAAAGTGGATTTTCACGCTCATCGATATAAAGCATGCCTAGTGTTTTTTCGTTCTTCTGGACAATCCCTTTATCACTAATCATTTCTGCATATACTAGCCCTGCTCCGAACTCCTTAACCGTCAAACGGAAAGCAGAGTTACAGATTCCTGCCATTGGCGCTAATACAACACGGTTGTCCATGACTATATCGCCAATTTGAAACGGCTTCTCAGTTGTCTGACTCAACGCTGTTTTCCTCCTTCTATAGGTTTTCACCTATTCCATATATATATCAATTGTTAATGCTACTCAAATCAATTATGCCTCAGCATGATGGTATCCGAATTTGGCTTTTGCCTGTAGATGTTAGTCAGCCGATACACCCATTATCTTTGACCATTGGATAGGAACTTAATGAACGGACTGCAAAATTTTCAGCTCTGCTGATGCTCGCCATAAAGTTACGCCTTCCTCTTCACAATTCATCCGTTGCATTATATCATGTGCCGTTTGCAGTTGTAGTCCAACTGGTGCAGGCGTAATTTCTATTAGTGGTACTAATACGAAAGCTCGCTCATACATTCTTGGATGCGGAACAATTAAGCTCTCTGTTTCAACATTTTCGTGATTGTAGAGTAGAATGTCAAGGTCTATGATGCGAGGGCCCCATTGAAATTCACGAACACGCCCAAGTTCACTTTCAACCCATTGGCAAATTTTCAGCATTTCGGAAGATGAGTAACTCGTTTTAATATGAACAGCAATATTTAAAAAATCTGCCTGATCCGTGTAGCCTACAGCAGCTGTTTCATAAACAGATGAAATGTGTACAACTTCAATTTCCTCTTTGCCCTTTAAAAGGGTAACAGCATGTTGTAAGTTTTCAAATCGATCTCCCATATTTGTACCGATTGATAAATACACATCATTCATTCGTAATCACCTCGCGTTATTTCTACCGATACTTCTTTATAATAGCCATGGATTGGTGGATCTGGTTTAATAAGCTCCACGCGAACCCCCTTTACCTTTTCTGAGTATGTTTCTAAAATACTGTTTGCTATTTTCGAGACAAGCGCTTCAATAAGCTTGAACGGCTCTCCTTCTACAATATCACGGCATAACGCATAAACCTCAGCATAGTTCACCGTATGATTTAAGTCATCCGTCTCTCCAGCCTTTGTCATATCTACAGCAAGTGAAACATTGGCACGGAAGCGTTGGCCAAGTGTTGTTTCTGCCGCTAAAACGCCATGATAGCCGTAAAACTGCATATCCTTTAAATGAATATAGTCCATCATGCTTCCTCCTTATAAATACGCTTACCTACTAAAATATCAGCCATATGTGTAGATCGTGCCATTTCCTTTACATCATGCACACGAATCATATGGCAGCCTTTTTCAATACCGTAAACAACTGTTGCTCCTGTACCTTCTATACGTTCCTCAACAGGCAGCTTTAAGACATTACCAATCATTGACTTACGTGAAGTCGCTAGCAAAACAGGATAACCCATTGCTACTAAATCCTCTAAATGCTGCATCATTTCAATATTTTGAGCAGTAGTTTTCGCAAAGCCTATGCCTGGATCTAAAATAATATGATTATCTGGTATACCTGCATTCCGAGCAACAGCAATACTCTTCTCTAAGTCAGCCTTTGCCGTCATCCAGAAATCAGTACCATAATTAGTGTTTTCTCGATTATGCATTAAAATAATCGGTACATTTAAATCCGCAGCAACCTGTGCGATCTCGGGTTCAGCTTGCGCTCCCCAAATATCATTAATAATATGGGCACCCGCTTCAATGGCTGCACGGGCTACGTTCGCTTTATACGTATCAACTGATATAACCGCTGGCACTTCCGCTACTAAAGCTTGAATAACTGGTACAATTCGTGCAATTTCATCTTCATCGGAAATACGTTCATAACCCGGTCGTGTTGATTCTCCGCCAACATCAATAATTTTAGCGCCATCAGCTACCATTTTTTTCGCTTGAGCAACGGCAGCTTCAACGTTATTGTACTTTCCTCCATCTGAAAATGAATCTGGTGTGACATTTAAAATACCCATCACAAAAGTTTCTGCTGTATAGTCTAACGTGATCCCGTTAATCGTTAATGGTGTTGTATATTTTTCAAGCATGTTAACTCTCCTTTTATTCTTGTTCCACTTCATTGACAAACACTTCATGTAAACGCGAATAAACAGGCCCTTTATTGCCTAATAACCGCTTGCTCTCTAATTTAAAAATTGGAACAAGCTCTTGTATAGAGTTAGTAATAAAGCACTCTGAACTTTGCTCTACATCCTCTTTAGTAAAGAAGCCTTCTTTTACCTTAATCCCTAGAGATTGTGCTCGCTCAATTACCCACGCTCGGATAATTCCAGGTAAAATGCCAGTCTCTAAAGAAGGCGTATATAGTATATCATCTTTCACCCAAAAGATATTTGATGTTACACCTTCAGCAACAAAGCCATTTCCCGTTAAAAAGAAGCCCTCTTGTTGCGCCAAAGATGGCATCTCAAAACGTCCAAGAACGTTATTGCCATAATGGTGCGATTTCACTCGAAGCCCTTTTTCAGGAGTATTACGCGGTGTCACAAGCCACTGTGCGTTTTTTTCCATACCTCGAGGTGTATCATGTAATTCTTTGCGAAAAACAATAACATTCGGTTGTCTATAGTCAGTAGGCTGCAATCCGATACTATGTTCTCCAGCCGAGACATTTATACGGAAATACCCATCTTGTCCATTAGCCTGTTCATTTAATTGCTGAACAACCTTTAATAAATCCTCTTCCGTATACGGCATATGAATACGATATTGAGAAAGCGCGGTTTGCAACCTTTCCATATGTGCTTCCCAGTAAAACACTTTGCCCTTATACGTTCGAAACGTTTCAAAAAAGCCTAACCCGTATAAAAATCCATGATCAAATGGTGAAATACGCAAATCCTGCGCCACTATATAGTCTCCATTCATCCAGCACAGCATTTACTTCGCTCCCCCAACATACAAATCTATAAACTGGCGTAGAAGCTCTTTACCTCGCTCCGTCATAATCGATTCAGGATGGTATTGCACTCCCTCAATGGGATAGTCCTTATGCCGAATGCCCATAATTTCGCCTTCTTCTGTCCATGCCGTCACTTCAAAACATGCCGGTAACGTTTCCCTTTCTACAATTAAGGAGTGGTAACGAGTAGCTGCAAATGGATTTGGCATCCCCTTATGCAAACCTATTTCAGCATGTAGCACAGGTGACGTTTTACCATGCATCAAACGTTCAGCTCGTATAACATTCCCTCCGAATACTTGAGCAATGGCTTGATGGCCAAGGCAAACGCCTAAAATCGGAATATTTCCCGCGAAATACTTAATAATGTTCAGGCTTTCACCCGCTTCATTGGGGCTACATGGCCCCGGAGAAATAACAATCATATTTGGTGCAAGCTGCTCAATATCTTTCACCGTTAATACATCGTTTCTTTTGACCACTAATTCATGTCCAAATTCCCCAAAATATTGTACAAGGTTATACGTAAAAGAATCGTAGTTATCAATCATTAAAATCATTTTGCTCGCTCCTCTGCCATTGCCTTTGCCTGCCACATCGCCTTCGCTTTATTTAAGGATTCTTGATATTCTCTTTCTGGAACAGAATCAATAACAATGCCTGCTCCTGCCTGAATATGTGCTACTCCATCTTTAATAAATGCTGTACGAATAACGATATTAAATTCCATATCACCTGTAAAACCTAGCCAGCCAATTGAACCCGTATATAACCCTCGTCTTACAGGTTCTAATTCTTCAATAATCTCCATCGTACGAATTTTAGGTGCACCTGTTATTGTCCCTCCTGGGAACATGGCACGGATAACGTCTGCATTGGTTTTTCCCTCAGCTATTTCTCCTCGTACATTGGAAACAATATGCATCACGTGTGAATAGCGTTCAATCACCATGAACTCATCTACTTCAACAGTCCCATATGTAGATACTCTCCCTAAATCATTACGCTCTAAATCAACAAGCATTACATGTTCAGCACGTTCCTTATCGTTATCTATCAATTCCTGCGCTAACGCTAAATCCTCAGCCTCGGATTTTCCTCTTGGACGTGTACCAGCGATTGGTCGAGTAGACAACTCATTACCGTGACGCTTCACCAAAAGCTCAGGTGAACCCGAAACAACTGCAAAATTCGGTGCTTCTATATAAGCCATATAAGGTGAAGGATTAAATGCACGTAATGCTTCATATACATCCATTGCAGTTGCGTTTAATTTTTTGGATTGACGTACCGACAAATTCACTTGAAATACATCGCCTTGCGCTATGTATGTTTGAATTTTACTTACTGCTTCCTCAAAGGCAGTCCCCGCAAATGATACTAACAACTCACTTTCGTCATTTACTATTTCAACAGCGCTTGTTTTTTCAAATTTTCGTGTAAGCAATCCTTCTTGTGCTGCCCCTTGCCACACATTAGCCCATTCTTCCAAATCTACATGGCAATCAGCTAGCTTCATAAGCGTTACTTTATTTGTTTTCACATCGTGTACTGCCCAGCAATCAAAAATATAAAAATAAATATCTGGTATATGTAAATCATCTACAGCAGTATGAGGTAACACTTCAATTTTACGAGCGTAATCGTATGCTACAAACCCAATAGCCCCACCTTGAAAAACAGGAAGCTCAGAATTATATGCAATGTGATAGTTCTCTACTAATTTCTCTAACAAAGCAAGAGGTTCACCGTTTAAATTTTCAGTCTCACCATTTCTCCAATTTACAAGTAAACCGTTCTCGATCGATTGTGCTATAGCTAGTGGATTCCAAGCAGCTATTGTAAAATTTCCTCCACGTCCACTTTCTAAAAATACATGTGCTTGTTCTGCTTCTGTTTGCTTCTTATAACTATAAAAAAACGAATCTGCATCCATCGATATTGTTTTCGTCAGTATTGTCTTCAAATCGCTATTCCCCTTTAAGTCATATGATGTGATTCCATCTTAACTTGAATATTGCTTGGAAGCGAATATTTTTCAGGTAGCCACTTAAAATTTAATTACCGAATGTTTCTATATCCGATCGGTGATAACCAAAGTGCTAAAGCGCCTATTTACATCCGAAAAAAGGTTGGAGAACCGAAGGAACAAGACGCACTCCACGTCTTTTGCGAACGAAACATCTAATCCATAATTTAAAAATAGAATTAGATTCTTTAACAAATAAAAAAGACTCCTCGTTTAAGGAGCCTTAACGTTCAAATAATTGGATTAGTCTTCAAATTGATATAAAGGTGTTGATAAATAACGTTCCCCATTAGAAGGTACGATCGCAAGAACATTCGAGCCCTTACCTAAACGTTTTGCGGCTTCAATCGCAACATGAATAGCTGCACCTGATGAAATACCGCATAAGATACCTTCTTCACGCGCTACTTTACGAGCTACCTCGAAAGCAATTTCATTTTCCACAGGGAATACAGAAGAATACACATCTGTATCTAACACTTCAGGTACGAAGCCAGCCCCGATACCTTGAATTTTATGAGGCCCTGGTTGGCCGCCAGAAAGTACTGGTGAATCTTTTGGTTCAACAGCAATAATTTCAATCTCTGGATACTGCTCTTTTAGCACAGCACCCGCACCCGTAATTGTACCACCTGTACCAACACCAGCAACAAATGCATCTAATTTTAAACCTTCAAATGCTTCTACAATCTCAGGACCTGTTGTTAAACGGTGAACAACTGCATTAGCTGGGTTCGTGAATTGTTGTGGTAAGAAGTAGCCATGCTCAGCAGCTAATTCCTCCGCCTTAGAAATCGCACCTTTCATACCTGCTGGCCCAGGTGTTAATACAAGCTCTGCACCATATGCACGTAATAAGTTACGACGCTCTAAGCTCATTGTTTCCGGCATTACTAAAATCGCTTTATAGCCCTTAGCCGCAGCAATCATCGCTAGACCAATACCCGTGTTACCAGAAGTAGGTTCAATAATTGTACCACCAGGCTTTAATGTACCGTCTTTTTCTGCCGCTTCAATCATTGCTAAAGCTAAACGGTCTTTCACTGAGCTACCTGGGTTAAAATATTCTAATTTTACATAAACAGTACCTTCGTTTTCACCTGTTGCATGATTTAATTTAACAATTGGCGTTTTACCTACTAATTCAGCTACCGAGTTTGCTAATCTACTCATTTATCAATCCACTCCTAATCCCTACTAATTTTATAGGTTTTACTTATTTTGATTTTATCAATTTTTCCATTCGATTGTCAATAAATATAACTTATATTTTCAGAATATTTATTGCTTCACCTACGTCAAAGGTTATTGGCTAATATTGACGCATGAAGGGAAACAAAAATCTGCTCAATATCCCGGAGTGGCCATTACTCTGTTGACGCTAAACGTCTGCAGGGTTTCCCTGGCTCACTTTTCCCGCAGATATCTTGCAGATTCTTGAACTTCTTTCAGCACATATTTTATGGAGCGAAAGCGAAGCAACAAATACAGAAGTCTCCCACCTCTATAGATGGTGAGCTGAAAGAAGTTAAAGCCTCCGGCGGATGTCACGGAATCGGTAGCCGATTCCGGACATAATTATGCCGAGGCATAGTTGATACTCATTTCAGAGCAATCTGTTATTTATCTTTTTTCGCTTCTCCGTAATACCAAGTCGCATTGAATTCAGACCAGAATGATTCCGGTGTAACATGTTGTGGCAATTGTTCTAACGCAAGCTCACGTTCAATATGTTCTTTCACATCGTCATATGTAAAGGATTGTCCTTCTGTTATCTCTTGAACTTGTACAATTCCGTAATGACCGTTAGCAAGCTTAAATGCTTTACTAACCTCATCTGCTTTTAAAGCCTTCACTGCTTTTAAAATGGCAGGATCAACGTTTTCCTGTTTTTCTGTGAGGAAACCAATATCTCCGCCTAAGCTAGCTGAAGCACTGTCTACTGAAACCTCACGTGCTAGCACCGAAAAATCAGCGGGAGCTTTTATTTCACTTAATGCTTCCTCAGCTGCTTTTTTTGAATTCACTTCTATAAAATTCGTACGATAACTTGTTTTCGTGTTGTACAGTGCCTGATTTTCCTCATAATATTTTTCAATACTACCTTCTTTTATAACCACATCTTTTGTCAGTACTTTATCCAATATAAGCTGTGAGCGAATTTTTTGTCGCAGTTGCTCTGATGAAAGGTTTTGCATTGCAGTATCAAATTTATCTTGGGCAGAACGCATTAAGGCTAACTCTAAATCAATCTCTTTATCCGTTACTTTTATGTTAAACTTTTCAGCTGCTTTTTCCATCACTGATTCATTCACTAAATTTTGTAGTGTCTCTTTACCATAGCGTTCTTCCATGGCAACCATCCACTTTTGACGTGTAATAATATCCCCATCAACGGCAGCGACTTGCTCGTCGCTACCAATTTCCTGGTCTTTATTAGGAATGAGCCAAGTTATCAACCACAAAATATTTCCTAATAATAAGATTGCCATAACTGTTAATGCAGGTTTTGTCTTCAGACGACGTTGCAATAAGGGCGTTTGGTTGGGTGTTTCAGCGGATAAAGGTCGTCGATTACGCGTTGAGCTCATCGATGAATCCTTCTAACTCTTCTTTTGAGAAGTGGTATTTTTCTAAACAGAAGTGACATTGTGCTTCTGCTGCGCCATCCTCTTTTATCATTTCTCGAATCTCGTGTGTCCCTAACCCTAAAATCGCTGCACCAAATCGCTCTTTTGAACATTGACATTTAAATTCTACCGGCATGGAATCTAAAATTTGCAGATGACCGTTTCCTAATACCGCTTCTAAAATTTGCTCCGGTGTAAAACCTTTTTCAATCATTTTTGAAACAGGCTCTATAGAAGCAAGATGCTGCTCAATTTCGTCAATTGTTTCTTCTTCACAGCCTGGCATTAATTGAAGGATAAACCCACCAGCCGCTAGAATTGTGTTATCAGGATTAACTAAAACCCCTAATCCAACTGATGAAGGCACTTGCTCTGATGTAGCGAAATAGTAAGTAAAGTCCTCAGCAATTTCACCCGATACAATTGGCGTTTGTCCAGAGAACATGTCTCTCAAACCAAGATCTTTTACAACTGTTAATGAGCCCTCTGTCCCAACACCTGCCCGAACATCAAGCTTGCCGTGCTCGTTTAAATCGAAATGAACGTGGGGATTTGTTACAAAACCGCGTACTTCACCGTGCGCGTTACTGTCAATTACCATCGGACCGATTGGACCGTTCCCCTCAATTTTTACAGTGATTTTTTCCTCACCTTTTAACATAGCACCCATCATCACCGCAGCAGTCATAGAACGACCAAGGGCTGCCGACACAACAGGCCATGTATTATGACGACGTTGCGCTTCTCCTATAGTTGTTGTCGTACAAGCTGCAAAAACACGAACCTGTCCGTTGAACCCTAAACCTCGTACTAAATAGTCTTTCATAAATGAAATGTCCCTCATTTCTTATTGATTGCGTTTATATAGCTTATATAAGCCTTTTAATGTTAAAAACGGATCGACTACATCAATAGCTTGCGTCTCACCAGCAATTAAATTTGCTAATCCTCCAGTAGCAATTACTAAAGGCTCTTCCTTACTTTGTGCTTTCATGCGATTAACAATTCCCTCAACTTGCCCAACGAAGCCATAAAATATCCCGGCCTGCATCGCAGATACGGTTGTCTTTCCAACAATATGTGTAGAGCGCAATATTTCAATACGTGGCAATCTAGCTGCCTGTGTATAAAGCGCCTCCGTTGAAATCGAAATACCTGGAGCGATAGCACCGCCCATATAATCGCCCTTTTCGTTTAAGTAACAATATGTTGTAGCAGTTCCAAAATCAACAATAATCAGTGGTGCTTTATAAACATCAAGAGCTGCAATAGCGTTCACTATGCGGTCTGAGCCAACTTCACGCGGGTTTTCATATTTAATATTCAGTCCTGTTTTCACACCCGGTCCTACAACGAGCGGTTTTTTACGAAAATACTTTTGACACATCGTTTCTAACGAAAACATTATTGGTGGTACAACAGAGGATATAATAATGCCTTTAACCTGTTCAAATGAAATGCCTGCATGATGAAAGAAAGATAATACTTGCATTGCATATTCATCTTCTGTTTTATGAAGGTCAGTCACCATACGCCAATGGAAGGCCAATTGATCGTTGTCATCATAGACACCTAATACGATATTCGAATTTCCTGCATCTAAAACTAAAATCATGGTTGATGCCTCCTATTTATTGCCCTTCATCGTAATTGTACCTGTCACTATGCGATTGATACAACTAAAACAATGCATATTCATGCACAAAAAATCAAGATTAATTGTCCCTCGGCATAATTGCGTCCGGAATGGGATTTGCGCTTGCACAAAGAACTTAAAACACTTTAGAAAATGATACCACATTTTTATTACTATGAAATAGCATACATGCTCACTCAAAAAAGGAGCCACCTTCATATTAGGTAGCTCCATTCATATTATTTTAAATTAAATCCCTTCACCAAAACGTAGGGTTGATTTCCGTTCCAGGCTACTCGCTTTCCTGTGGGCGAGCGTCGAGCCGCTTCCTCCGCTTCCTCCGCTTCGCTCCGTGCAGGGTCTCGCCTGTCTCGCTTTCCCACGGGAGTCGAGTATCCTTCCACTCCAATCAGCAATAGTGTAGAACTTTTATAAAATTTGTGCATTTGTTGTTGCTGTCGCACAGACGAAACCCTTTTGCTATAAAACTACATGTCAGAGGATACTTGCTATGTAAATCAGTTGATTTACTTTTTTAAAACGTATGTCATGTGATTTGGTTGATCGGAGTAAGACCGGGCGACTCCTTGGGGATTAGCGTCATAAATGAGACCCTGGAGCGAGTGAAGCGGCTCATCGGACGCCCCCAGGAAGCTTTGCTCTGTGCGAAAGCGAAGCGGCAGCAACAAATGCTTTCTGTAGCGAAAGCGAAGCGGCAGCTACAAAGCGCCCAGTCGGAACGGAAATCAACTTCACTTTTTTAGTATGAAATTTATTTTGAAAGGAGCTACCCCATATTAGGTAGCTCCTTACACATTATTTAAAATTAAATTTTTCTGGGTCTGGTCCGCAACGTAGTCCATCATTTAGTGCATCTAACTGAGTCATTTCTTCCTCTGTTAATGCAAAGTCAAAGACCGTTAGATTTTCCGTCATACGTGCAGGAGTCATTGTTTTTGGAATAGTTACTACACCATGCTGCACATCATAGCGTAAAACGATTTGTGCAGGTGTTTTGCCATATTTAGAAGCTAGCTGCTGAATCAATGATTCTTCCAATAAAGAACCATTCATTAGCGGCGACCACGCTTCTATTTGTATTCCTTTTTCCTTACAATAGGCACGTACTTCCTCTTGAGTTAAGTGAGGATGGAATTCAATTTGATTAATTACAGGAACAACTGATGTTTCCTTTAATAAATTTTCTAAATGTTGAACATGGAAGTTACTAACGCCAATTGAGCGTACACGTCCATCCTGATAGATTTTTTCAAGCGCTTTATAAACATTAATATAATTTGTATCTATTCCCGGCCAATGAACTAAATATAAATCTAAATAATCTAGTCCTAATTTCTCTAAACTACTATCATAAGCTGCAAGTGTTTCTTCATAGGAAAGTCCATCATTCCAAACCTTTGATGTTACGAATAGTTCTTCACGTGTTACTAAGCCCTCGTCAATTGCTGCACGAATTCCTCGTCCAACACTTTCTTCATTGCGATATACTTGGGCTGTATCAATGCTACGGTAACCTTTTGCAATAGCTGTTTTAACCGCCTCAGCCAAGTCATCTCCTTCAGGCACTCGAAAAACGCCATAGCCGATTAACGGCATCTCTAAACCATTATTCAATGTTACGTTTCCCATGTTTCAACACTCCTATCTATTTTGTCCTTAAAACATTAAAGAATCTATATTTCGCAGTTGCGTAATATAGATTCCATCGTAATACCTATTACCGAAAAAAGGCAAAGAAAAAGACTGCTTACTAAAATCGTAAACAGTCTTTCTCATATTAATCACGCTTTTCATCGATACCTTTTGGTGTATCATTCGATTCTCTACCTTCTTTAGGTAAATCAGCTGTTGTTGGATCTGGCTCATTGCTAAGCAATTCTTTTTTAATTGTCTGTTCACCAACTACATCTAATACTGGTTGAACTTCAGCTTTAGGCGCTTTTTCCACAACCGTTTCTACCTCTGGTTCAGGTAAGACACCGTGATCTCGTAAATGCTCGATTTCTTGCGCATTCAATGTTTCTTTTTGCATTAATGTGTTAGCAATTAAATCAAGTAAATGACGTTTTTCAGTTAGGATTCGTTTAGTACGCTCATATTGTGAATCGATAATTTTTTGCATTTCCTTATCAATTTCATAAGCGATTGAATCAGAGTAGTTTTGATCTGAATTAAAGTCACGTCCAAGGAATACATTCCCACCCTGACTTGAACCAAACTGCATTGCTCCAAGATTTTCACTCATACCATATTCAGTGACCATAGCACGCGCAATACTTGTTACCTTTTGGAAGTCATTATGTGCCCCAGTAGATACTTCTCCAAGTACGATTTCCTCTGCAACACGACCACCAAGTAGGCCTGCAATACGGTCTAATAGTTCTTGTTTTGTTGTGAAGAAACGTTCTTCCTTCGGTAACATAATCGCGTAACCTCCAGCTTGGCCACGAGGGACGATTGTTACTTTGTGTACTGTATCTGCTTCATCCAGCTCCAGGCCTACAACTACGTGGCCGGCTTCATGGAACGATACAAGTTTCTTCTCTTTCGCTGAGTAAACGCGGCTAGCTTTTGCCGGACCTGCAATTACTCGGTCAGATGCTTCATCGATATCTGCCATATTAATTGTACGTTTGCTTTTACGAGCCGCTACAAGTGCAGCTTCATTTAACAAGTTCTCTAAATCAGCACCTGAGAAACCTGGTGTACGTTGTGCAACAGCTGCCAAATCCACTGTATCTGATAAAGGCTTGTTACGCGCATGTACTTTTAGAATTGCTTCACGACCTTTTACATCAGGATGTCCTACTGTAATTTGACGGTCAAATCGACCAGGACGTAATAACGCTTTATCTAAAATATCTGGGCGGTTTGTTGCAGCGATAATAATAATACCTTCGTTTGCTCCGAAACCATCCATTTCAACAAGCAATTGGTTCAATGTTTGTTCGCGCTCGTCATGGCCACCACCAAGACCTGCGCCACGTTGACGACCTACTGCATCAATCTCATCGATAAAGATGATACAAGGTGCATTTTTCTTTGCATTTTCGAATAAGTCACGCACACGTGATGCACCGACACCGACAAACATTTCTACGAAGTCAGAACCTGAAATCGAGAAGAATGGTACGCCTGCCTCACCTGCTACCGCTCGTGCAAGTAATGTTTTACCTGTACCAGGAGGACCTACAAGTAAGATACCCTTTGGAATTCGGGCACCAATTTCAGTAAATTTACGGTGATCCTTTAAGAAGTCAACAACCTCTACAAGCTCTGCTTTCTCTTCATCAGCACCCGCTACATCTGTAAAACGAACTTTTTTCTTCTGATCGTCATAAAGTTTGGCTTTACTTTTACCAAAGCTCATCACTTTATTACCGCCACCTTGAGATTGACTCATTAGGAAGAAGAATAAGAAAATGATAATGATGAAAGGAATAATCCCTGTAAAGAACTGAATCCATCCACTTGTTTCTGGCGCTGTTAAATATTTAATATTACTATTCTTATCCTTAGCAGCCTCATCGATGCGGTTCAATAAAGATTGGTTATCACGAGGGATATTCGCTGTAAAGCTTTGACCCTTCTCATACCCCTTCATCGTACCCTCAACGATGTATACTGATTTATCAGGTTGAATTGTAGCACTTGTTATTTCTTTCTTATCTAGAGCATCTTGAAACTCAGAATAAGTTAACTCTTTCGTTGGCGCATTTCCCCCATTGAAAGTACCAAATATACCGATAATCACTAAGAAAATCAGTAAATAGAATATGGTATATCGAAATATTCGATTCATCTCCAGCCTCCTCATTACAAACAGAAAAATTATAAGTAAAATCTTAACATATCATGATTTCATCATACAACGAAAAGCCCTACATAAAAAAAGTTTCGTCCCATTTTTGTCGAAATCGAAAAATATTTATGCATTTAACAAGTATGTTCCAGCGTAGTTGTATCTAACAATGTACCTAAATTTTTGAATTACGATCAATTATGCCTCGTGCCACAGGACTTGATGGATATTTGGACACCCGCTGAAAAGTGACTTAAAACCGCATTCATCTCATCGCCTATAGAGGTGGGAGACTTCTGTACCTGTCGCTGCGCTTTCGGTACAGAAAACATTTGTAGCTAACACTTTGCTTTCTTTGCTGAATGTAGTTAAAAAATAAAAATCTATGACCTTCGCTGGAGGCTTTTACTTTTCATAGCTGGTGTTCTTTCGTTAATTTCTTACTTGTTAGAAAGAATAAACTGCCGGTTTTAAAATGCCGATATACGGTAAATTACGGTATTTTTCTGCGTAGTCTAAACCATACCCTACTACAAAGCCATCTGGTACTTCAAATCCAACATAATCAGCACCTAAGTCTACTTTACGACCTGATGGTTTATCTAACAATGTAACAATTTTAATGGATTTTGCTTTGCGGTATTTAAATAAGTCTACTAAATAGCTTAACGTTAAGCCGCTATCAATAATATCCTCGATGATTAATACATCACGTCCCTCAACGCTCGTATTTAAATCTTTTAAAATTTTAACTTCCCCTGATGAAACTGTAGCATTGCCATAGCTAGAAACATCCATAAAATCTAGCTCAATGAAAGAATCGAAACGTTTCATCAAGTCTGTCATAAAAGGCATTGCCCCTTTTAAAACACCAACAGCTAACGGGAATGAATCTTTGTATTCCTCTGTCAATTGTGCCCCTAACTCAGCGATTCTTTCTTGTAATTGTTCTTCTGTAATCATAACTTTTTCGATGTCATTTTGTAACATAGCGATTCCTCCTCGTGTGTATAAAAAAATGTTCAACCATTAGCGGTGAAATTTTACAAAGACCTTAGTCTACGATGAGCACTGTATCATCGTTTGGTTGCGGAGAGGTTGAAAAAAACATTCCCATACGCACACCAATTACCGCTACGACCTCATCAGATTGAGAAATCAGTAACGGCCAGCTATTTCGCTCATTTAAAGGAATCTTTTCATCTATAAAAAGGCGAGATAAGCGTTTAGGCTGACTCATTCCTTTTAACAGTATTCTGTCCCCTTCCTTACGCGCCCTAACATAGAGTGGAAGTTTGAGTTTGCTAGCGTTAAAATAAAAAAGTTGTGCAGTATCCGTCAGCATTTCAGACGATAAATCAGGCAACTCGACTACGCATAAACGTTCACCATTCGTCAGTGTTGTCCACCCATTAGCAGTCGAAATAATCTTTTTCTCAGGAGAAGCGTGACCTTCTAATGGCTCTTTCTTCTGAATCGTTAATTTTCCGTAACGGCGAACTGCTATAAAATCTTCTGGCAAGTGAACTTCAGCATACCCTGCTGTCGTATCACAAAGCTTTAAAATTGAAGTCAATAAAGCATAACTTTGTATCGTATTTGAATCTTTGTAAAGATAGTTTAATAGTATTAAAATGAGCCTCCTTTGTAAAGCAAGTGGTACCAATTGAAGAGCCTTAATTTCCATGCTATATGTATTTCCGTCTTTTCTTTTTACTATTCTAGAAAATACATCCTCCGCTAATGTCATTAAATAGGCATCGTCTTCTTGCAATAGTTTTGTAAAATGGGTTACCTGCTCTGTTACCCTTGGGTTTTCTGCCTCCAACAAAGGCACCACATGATGTCTAAAACGATTGCGTACATAGGTATCCTTAGCATTGCTAGCGTCTTCCCGATAATCTAAACCTTGCTTAAGTAAATATTCCCTTATTTCTAACTTTGTAACCGTTAAAAACGGACGAATTAATGTTTTTCCTTCAAAAATACGTTGTGAACGTATACCTTGCATACCGTTTATCGTTGCATTTTTTGTCAGGGCCATTAATACTGACTCCAGTTGGTCGTCCGCATGATGTGCAGTTACAAGCTTGCTAGCATTCGTTTTTTCAATAACCTCTTTAAAATATCGATACCGCTCTCTACGACAAATAAGCTGTGTATTGCCATTTTCTGAAGCCATAATCTCTGGTATTGGAATTGCCTTTGCATATAAGTATACACCATTCTCATCACAATATTTCTGGACAAAAGCTCTGTCCTCAGCAGATGCTTC
Organism: Lysinibacillus sp. NPDC095746; assembly: GCF_044763535.1. Classification (NCBI taxonomy): domain Bacteria; kingdom Bacillati; phylum Bacillota; class Bacilli; order Caryophanales; family Bacillaceae; genus Lysinibacillus; species Lysinibacillus sp. NPDC095746. The sequence goes on along the minus strand of NZ_JBIWGL010000028.1, from coordinate 40,365 downwards.
ACCTCTTAGCATATGATCAACATGTATGGCTCCTATCGTAATTCCCCACTGCTCTTTTGTTTTGACAAAATAATGGAGCAAAGCCATTGAATCCACTCCACCCGAAACGGCGATGAGAAGATGGTCGTCTTGCTGCAATAATTGCTCTTCTTCGATAAATTTTTTGACCTTTAATTCAAGTGACAAACGCTTCTCCTCCCCTTTTCGTTCTCTTTTATGATGAATTGCTCATAGAGTGTTGAACTGGCTTAAATACAGCCCACGTAGGTACAACATGCGTAACTTCTAGCATCAATACAGTGCAATCGTCTTCAATAGCATAGTAAGCTTGGAAAGATTGCATAATCGTTGTTAGTTTTTCCTGGATGGTTTTAGTAGTTCCAGCCACTTGCTGTGCATACGCTAAAAATAGCTCTTCCTGCTCGTCCCAATCATCAACACTAGAAAATAATCCATCAGAATGCATTAAAATTACATCGCCAGCTTTAAGCTTTCTTTTTTCAGCCTCGACTGCTGAAATGGATAAAAAACCTACAGGCGCTGCATTACTTTCTACCTTCAGCACTTCTTTTCCACGTAAAATATACGTAGACATACCCCCGGCCTTCCACGACCATAAATCTCCGTGTTGTAAATCGACAAGTGCAAAATCAAGCGTTGCATACATATCGTCTTGTTGCTTCAAGGACATGACATAATGCAACGTATGCATCGCAGTCTCTGGGTTCATATTGTAATTTAAACATTCTCGCATTAAGTGTATTAACTTTCTACTCTCATGCTGTGCTTCTTTACTCTGACCCATACCATCTGACAATAAAATTGCAAATAGTCCTGGATGTAATTGAAATAATGCATGGGAATCACCGGAATATAACGTCGCATCTTTAGACATGCTGTATATATCATACTCTACTTCAAAGCTAATAGCTGATCTAAAGCTTACTTGAATGTGACGAAATGGTATATCGCTTGCTACTACTTTTTCAATTTCAAATGGCTCTTCAAAAATATCATATAAAATCGGCAATATCATCCGCTCAGCTACTGTAGTGTCTTCCTCCCAATTGACTCGTGCTGGTGCTAAAGCACAGACAATTTTTCGTGCTCCAGGCTTATTACTAAGCACATCTAGTTGAAAACATTCAATATGAGCATCTTTTAATCGTTGCGTAATGTCCTTCTCCACACTTACGAATGAAATAGTCTCTTCTTTCATCTCCGCTATTAACTGATTTAGGTGATTACTCATATCACGTAGCTGAAGCGCTATCATTTTCTTACCATGAAAATACTGACCATTAATGCGCTCTCGATACAGCTCCGTTTCCAATTCCTCGAAAATTTTCGTTGATTTCACACATTTATAGCGTATTTGCTCTTCGACACGATGAATACCAGAATCCTTGCCAACACCTTTCATATGAAACCAGTCTGTCATAAGCTTGTCCATTCCATTACTTTGCGCTCCCCAACAACGATCATAGCGGAAACAGCTTAAGCATGTATTCATTGGTGACACTTCCTTCGCCTCTTCTATAGGGGTTGTCATAAAACGCTCAAACACAAGCTCCTTCATAAACTGTACAAAATGTTGAAAATGCTCTAATTTAAACGTAACATGCTCCGTTAACCAATTTTGACGAGCGAGTAAGATCTCCTCACGCTGTGGAAACAACTTGTCCCGCACCTTTTCGGAATATTTACTAGGAATAGTTATAAAAACGATACTCCCCACAACAATCGATGTAAAATAAACGCTATCTAACGGCAATGTTGCATCGTAAAATAAAAAAAACACACTTGGCAAAATGCTGCCAATTGCTACACCGAATCGTCCAACACGAGCCCCCATCCCGGCACACAATCCTGTTAAGGTGGCTACAGACAGCATACCCGTAAATGAAAGTTTTGCAACCCCAATGAGAGTCCCGAGCACGGCTCCGATAACCGTCGCTAACGGTACACTTCCTACTAACGCACCGAAGCAAATGAATAGTTGTAATAAAAAAATGGGGAGTGAAAAATAGCTTATGACAATTGCTTGCATCCCTGTAAGCATAGCAGCAAATACAACTAATCCAGAGCCTAGCTTCTCATAAGTCCAATGACTCGTAAACCATTCATGAGAATTGACAAACAACACTTGCATAAACAACGTCATAATAAGAGCTAAAGCTGCTTCACAGCCTACATAAAATTGCACAAGCACCGGAGGTAAACCTTGATACATAACTCCCTGCCACATTATTTGCACAAGTAGTACCGCTAATGATACTGCTATACTTTGTGGTAGCTGCCAATAACGGAAGCGCATAATACATTCATACAAGACGATCTGCAAAGCTAAAATGAAGACTTGTCCAAAACCGAGGAAAAAACACCCTATTAAACCACCGAACAAAACATATTTGGCATATTCTTTATATTTTGTTCGAATAATTGCCCAAAAAGGAACTGAGAAAGGTACGGCCGCTTCAAATACTACAGACTGAGCTAAAAAGAAGGATGTTAAAAAAAATAAAGAGCCTATTAACAATTGCCTTTTTCTCACTCCTAATTTCTGTTCGTCTACATTTGCCGTGTTATACCATTCAATACTCGTCATTTCACTATCCCCTTTCTGCACGTTTGGAGCTATTATAAGAAATTATGTATGGAAAGATTGTCTGAAGGTGACAGAAAAAAATATAAACATTTCGACGAATACATATGCATAAATACGAGAAATGGCAACAATATCTACAAAGACGATAAGCTGCACATCAATATAAACATCACTTTCCATAAAATTTGTTTAAAAATTACGAAAATTACATAACCCAGTACCACCTTTGCTACATAAAAAAACGTTGCAAATTTTTACATGAGCGTTCTAATGTCTTTTTCATTGATCGATACTCCCAATTTCATCACAATACTAAATCAACAATTACACCGATATTTTTCTACTTAAGAACAAAAAGTTTGATAAATTCCCAGTCAAAAGGCTCACCACCAAAAGTAGTAGATGACATTTGTTAAACTTACTCCATTTATCATTTATCTTCATTCAGTAGAAGACTACCTTTGTAACTGACGCTTCGCTTTTGCTATCAAAACATTTGAACTGCCGTTTCACTTTCGTATAAAAAAGGTTAAATAATTTATAAAACCATATATTTTTATTAATTTTTTTATAAAAACTTCTTGACGTTAGTTACAAAGGCATGTATTATATAACTTGTTGCTTAAGACAAAACGCGGAAGTAGTTCAGTGGTAGAACACCACCTTGCCAAGGTGGGGGTCGCGAGTTCGAACCTCGTCTTCCGCTCCATAATATTTAATGGCGGCCTAGCTCAGCTGGCTAGAGCGTACGGTTCATACCCGTAAGGTCGGGGGTTCGATCCCCTCGGCCGCCACCATAGTAGGCCCCTTGGTCAAGTGGTTAAGACACCGCCCTTTCACGGCGGTAACACGGGTTCGAATCCCGTAGGGGTCATCTCAAATAGGCGTCTCAGAACGATTTCTGAGGCGCCTATTTTTTTTACATATTAAAATTGGATTCTAGAAACATCGAATTTATTTATTACCCTGGAGCATTCAGTTTAGGAACGTCCTGCGATAACGTTCCATGAGCAGTTTCCCTTAGTTATTGCAGCTGTTGTTGCTGTCGCTTCGCTTTCGCACAGACAATACCCTGTTGTTGCTGTCGCTTCGCTTTCGCACAGACAAAAACTTTGTTGCTGTTGCTTTGCTTTCGACGTAAAAAATACTCGTTGCTCCTAACTTCCCCTTAGAAGGTCCTAGCTTAAACGGAAATCACCCCAAGTTATGGTGGTAAGGAGAAAAATATGGCATACTAATAATGAAAAAAGCGTATAAACTAGGGGGTTTATTTCCTTTGGGTTCATTAACTAAAGCTGCTTTAATTTGTGGAAGTGGCTCTATGATTATTCTCATATCCATTCTTATTAATTTACCATTTGCCGTACAAACATTTTTACTCCTCGCCGGATTAGCGGTTAGTGTTTATGGTGTGTTTTTACTTGTCAAAATGGTCGTTAAGCCACCCGAAAAGTCATTAGAAACACTAACAGAACAAGCTCCTAAAAAGAAGAAAAGACCGACATCCACGTTGTAGGACGATACATAGATCCTACTAGAAGGGTTTTATGACTTATAGCTAGATGAGGTGTATGCAAACATTATTAAAAAAAGGGATTAGCTTTATTAAAAAGCTAATCCCAAATCTATTTAATACACTTTTTCTACGATTAAAACAGTCAGCAAACTACCCTCTTCTAGCTCCACGACCACCGCGTTTTGATTCTGTAGCACGTTTAAGTGTTGCTAGGCGTTCATCACTATCTTTTAAGAAACGTGCCATTTTTTGCTCAAAATTTTCTTTTGGCTGATGACGATCGTTGCGATCATTAGAACGATTATCGCGACGTGGACGTGCTGGACGCTCCGGACGCTCTGGTCTCTCTGCTTGAGGCTTTGCTTTACGGATTGAAAGACCGATCTTCCCGTCCGCTTCAACATTCATCACTTTTACTTCAACTTCATCTCCAACTTTTAGATGCTCATTGATATCTTTTACATAATTGTCAGCAACTTCACTGATGTGTACTAAGCCTGTTTTGCCGTCTGGCAGCTCAACGAATGCTCCAAAATTTGTGATTCCTGTTACTTTACCTTGTACCTTGCTGCCTACTTCAATTGACATAAAAAAAATGCTCCTCCTTAAAAATTAAGCGACTCATTTGAGTCATGTAATCAATTTAATCAAACTTTTTACTACAATAAGTTTCTCTTTTCATTATATATAACAATAAAAGAGTGTCAACAATACATAGCTTTTCAGTCTTCTTTTTTACCTTTCTTTTCTGATATGCTGTCTTTTTTATCTTTTTTCTCCGGTATATCGTCTTTTTGCCCTTTTTCGTCCGGTATAATGAAAATTATTTCACCTTTTTCGGATAGAAAATAATCTTTGCGTAATAATTTTGCGATATACTCATCATCCTCTAACTGTTTAATTTTAAGATTTAACGAATCTCGCTCATCTTTCAATTCAGAAAGATGCTCCTTCGCTTCAATCTTTTTTTGCTCTTTTGCAGCTAGCGTTTCATTTTGATTCAAAAGTATATTTAAGAGAAAGGCAATAATAACGACTGGCACAATCGCAAAAAAGGCAATACGGCGCATTTTCCGTTTTCGCGCTTGAATTTTACGATTTATAGCTTTATCCGTGTTACGGACATAGTCATTATCAAGTTTAGTATAGTTTTGTTGGTCATCCTTTGATGAACGACGTATAGTCATGCCCGCACCTCCGAAAATTATTGTTGTCTTTTATTATACTTGATAAATCGAACTTTTTTAAAAAAAGTGTTGGACAAATACGAATAAATTTTGACAAAAGGTCTTAAAAGAAACGCACAAATACTTATTAAGAATTTAAAAATATGTCGAATAATAGCACTTATTAGTCGTATAATGAACCACAGAGGTCTCCATGTTATATTCACAAAAACCCTTGCGACGAAACGTAAAAAAGTTTGAAAAAACGTTTGATACAAAAAAATTCCGGCTATTTGCGCTAGCGGGTCATAAGCCCGCCAAGCGCCATCTTTTAGCCAAAATAACAAATAGTATGTCAGGCCTCCAAGCAAAATCCAGGTAAGTAGTTCAAATACCATCATCCACCTTCGAAGGCTTGACCTTTTTGGAGTTGAAAAAACAATGAGTCTTACACTATCAATAATGAACCCAACTGCTATACCGCTCAAAACCATGACTAATAGCTGAACAAATTGTTCACTAACAATCATCCAAACAGTTTATGAAGGAAACCTTTCGAGAAGCCACTTTCCTCCTCGTCATACTGCAAAGTTTTTACAGTTCCTTCAAGCGTCAATAACCCTTTGTCAACATCTAAGTGAACGATATGCAGTTCTTCTCCACGGATTAACAAATGCCCTTGGGACGTCTTGATGAAAAATTCTTCCTGATCAAAGCGTTCAATCGATTTTACAGAAGTCATGTCCATTCTTTTACGATTACGAATCGTTAAAATATGCTCTCCAGATGGAATTGTGTAACGGTTACTTTCTTGATGTAGCGTCATTTTCTTCCTCCTTTAGTCGTCCTAGCTTCTGTTCACTTTATGCGGACAACCTTAAAAGCATGACAACTTTATTAAAGTTGTTTCACTTTTATCTCCACTTCAGCACGTTTATGGCCAAAGCTAAACGACAACTTCAGAAGACTCCTACACTATTATTCATTAGTCCTCATCATCAATAAATTCAGGTTCAATTTTTTCAAGACGCTCTTCCTTCAAAATAGTAAACATTTTTGCGGCATCTTCTTTTTTCACAGTATCACGTAATTCCTCTACACGCGCTGTCACAATTTTTTGTCCAAAACGAATAGCTAGCTCATCGCCAGCTTTAACAGCACTACTAGCTTTCGCGACCTTATCATTAATCGTAATACGGCCTTGGTCTGCTACTTCCTTCGCTAATGTACGACGTTTAATTAAACGTGATACTTTTAAAAATTTATCTAATCGCATATTTTTACTCCTTTTCTTGCAGCTTCGCTTCATTCCAGAAAGCATCTAATTGTTCTAATGTATAATCAGAAAATGGCTTTCCACTTTCCTTTACCTTTGTTTCCACATAACCAAAGCGTCTCGCAAACTTCTCATTCGCATGTAACATAGCCTCTTCTGGAGATAGCTTGTAGAAACGCGCTAAATTCACAAGTGTGAACAAGACATCCCCAAATTCATCAAGACGTGACGCATTTGTACCCTTCGTCACCTCATTACGAAATTCCTGCCATTCCTCCGCAAACTTGTCCCATGCACCCTCTACATCAGGCCAATCAAATCCTACCTTTGCAGCTCTTTTTTGATAATTATATGCTGTTTGTAGAGCAGAGGACGCCCGGTATTCCTCTTTTAATAGTGGCTTATCACTTATACCCTTTTCTTCCGCTTTTATAACTTCCCAGTTTGCTACAACACCCTCTGCATCTTCCACCGATACATCTCCAAATACATGCGGGTGTCGACGAATCATTTTTTCACTTATCGAAGCCAATACATCTTCCAACGTAAAGTAACCTTGATCTTCTCCGATTTGTGCATGAAGGAACACTTGTAACAGTACATCTCCAAGCTCCTCAATCATCGCAAAGTCATCCTCTGCATCTACCGCTGCCAAATATTCGTGTGCTTCTTCTAGTAAATATTTTTTCAGCGACTCATGTGTTTGCTTTTGATCCCACGGACAGCCATCCGGACCTCGTAAAACGGCAATAATTTGACGGAAGGTTGTCCAGTCTCGTAAAGCTTCCTCTTGTGATTTCACAGGCGGCACATATACCGTTGTTAAATTATCTACCTCAACGCTTTGGTCGAGCTCATAAAGTGGTACCGTTACTAATTTTTCCTGTGACGAGCCCGCTGCTGTCACGACTGTAACAGGGTATTCGTCATCGTATTTCTCCATTAACGTTAGCTTTACTTCTGATGCACTAAATGTATCATATACTTGGGCTATTAAAATATGTTGACGCATGTTAATGTCATGCATAGAAAAGCTAGTGCCATCCAGCAGTTGAAAACCTTCAATTGGGTCGATTTTTAACGCGCCAAATATTGGATCTAAAAAGCTTTGCCCACCTTCAATGACTAGTTTTATTTTTCCCTCATCCGCAGCAGCAATAAGCAATTGTACAGTCTGCTCTGCGACAAGTGGATGCCCCGGTACGGCGTACATGACATCTTCATTTGTTGTAGCAGCCACAAGCTTTTCTGCAATTTCCTCATACACAGGCTGGAACGTATTATGTTTTTCATAGACTGCGTCAAAGCTTTCAAATTGTAAGCCCTCAGCAGATAATTCTTCTAATACCGGATGATCCACTGTACGAACATATAATTTTCTTGCCGCTTTTAGTTTTTTATAGACACCCATTTGCAACTGATTAAAATCACCCGCACCTAGACCTATAACTGTTAACGTATTCAATCAATCCACCTACTTTTTTCGATTTAACCATAATTGATAAACTGCCATTTTGCGCCCAAACGGTAGTAAGTACCACTCTTTTTCGACTAGTACTCGTAACTTAGCAATTATGGTGATCATTACAAATGCTCCTAAACACACGGCTGAAAAACCGACTACCACTGCGACAAATCGAGGTGATAAAAATTGGCTTAACAACGGTGGTATAAACTGTAGCCAAACTAGCACTACAGCTGCCATGCTAAGTGATGCAATTCCAACTTTTTTATAAAAACTGGCTGACGCTAATTGAATGGCAGTCATTCTCTTTAAATAAAAAATAAGCATTAGAGCCGTAAACAAAAGACCCACATTGTTAGCAATAGCTGCACCTAATACACCAAATAAATCAATTGTCAGCACATTCAATATTATTTTTAACATAAAACCTATAATCAACAATAAAGCTGGCTTTTTTAATTTGCCATAGCCTTGCAAAATAGCTGTAAATGTTAAAATAACCGACAATGGCACAATTTGTAATACATAAACCATAAGTACTTCCGACAGTGCATCTGTTTTAAAGAGCATGGCATTAATATAAGGCATAACGAGTATTAAACCTAGAGATGCCGCCCAGCCAAATAATACAGACGCTTTATACGTTAGTTGAATAAACGGAATCGCACTACGGCCTTCCTGTTTTTTGGACATATGCGCGACAAGAGGCACAATAGCAAGAGAAAGTGAAGAAGCAATGACAACTCCGAGCTGCACCAATGGCTGCCCGCGATCATAAACGCCTTTTGTTGCCTTAGCTACCGTCTGATCCATTCCACCATCTATTAATAGCGAATAAATTGTAAAGGAATCAACTAACTGATAGCCAAGTAACAATAAACCACTCATGCTCACACTTAAACTTAGCAATGTTACCTCTTTAATAATGGGGAAACTTTCGATACGCCGCTGTTGTTTCTTATTATTAAATAAACCAAAACGTTTTTTAAAAATAAACGCAAGTAATATAAAGCCTACAATTTCGCCAATAACTGTACCTATGATAGCCATTTGTCCAGCACTATATAGTGATTCTGTCGTCTTCATAATGATAAATGTTCCAGCTAAAATAACTGATACTCTCACAGCCTGTTCAAGGACTTGCGCGTAAGCAATCGGCTCCATAATGCCTCTTGATTGAAACCCACCCTTTAAAATAGCATGTGCTGGCATAACAAGTACTATAAATGAACCCGTCCGTATTATAGGCGCAAGCTGCGTATCGCCCATAAGCTGCGCAATTATTTCAGCACCACTAAATAAAGCGACAAAAAACAATAACGATAGTACTGTTAAATAATGAAAGACAATACGCATAATACCGCTTCGTTTTTGATCCCTCTCTAGTGGGTCTAAAATACAATCATTATCTGCAAGCATTTTAGAAATAGCGACTGCAAATCCACTAGCTGTCCATACGACAAAAATAGATATAACCGGATACACCTGCTGATAAATATAAAACCCTTCATCACCAACAAGATTTTGAAAAGGCACACGATAAATTGCACTAAGAACCTTCACAATAAGAGCAGCAATTGTAAGTAAGGCCGCTCCCTTCATGTAGCTTTTCATGCCAAAACGTTCCGACATAAATTGCCCTCTTTCCTTCTTTAACAATGCCAATAGTATAGCATATCTCCAAAGTTTGACGCGCGCGGGTAGCACTACCGTATAACTATGTACGAAAAAAAGTTATTGTTCAGCCTAAAAAGGTCAGCGCAATAACTTTCAATTCTCATCAACTATTCATTTGTTTAGCTAAGAAGTTAGCAGCTGTTTCAGCAACTTTCACTTCAACTTCACCGATAAAATGTACTTTAGACAAAATGATAATACAGCCGATCGGATCACCGTTTACCATAATAGGCGTTGCACAATAAGACTTAACTTGCTCATATTGTCCAGGAACAATCTCGATAGTTGTTTCCATTTTTTCTATTTTTGTTGAACGTTCGTCCATAAAACTTTCCGCAAAGGAAGTTATACGACGATTAATATACTCTTTTTTACCGATCCCTGAGACAGCAATTACTTCATCTCGGTCAGTTACAAATGCAGGAGTACCTAACGTTTCATATAATGTTTCCACATATTCTCTTGCAAATTCTCCTAAATCATTAATTGGAGAATATTTCTTTAAAATGACTTCACCTTCACGGTCTGTATAAATTTCTAGCGGGTCTCCCTCACGAATACGTAACGTTCTACGAATTTCTTTTGGAATAACCACACGCCCTAAATCATCAATACGACGAACAATTCCTGTTGCCTTCATTCATAATCCTCGCTTTCGCTACAATGAAATTTTTTCAATTTTAGTATGGTTTTTTATGAAGCAATCTATGCAAAAACTGAAGAAAAAGGATTTCACACCCAACAATATTTTCAAAAAGGCCTTAAAAACCTAAGCAAATACCTGTAGAATTTTCAACTTCAATCAACTTATCTTAGATTAACCACAAAAACAAATTTTTATAAATAATTTATAAAATATTTTTAACAAGAAATAATAATAATTCAATCTTTACCATTACGTCAATAAGACAAAAGGATGTTTATCACAAAAGAACCATAACAAAAAGCGATACTTTTAACCTTATTTTCCCTACTATCTAGCTCCTGAGTCTCAATTTGTAATATTGCTCTCTAAGGAGCCACACAGTCTACAGTAAAATTAACGAATGAAGATAAAGCGCCACAACATTCACAGAGTTTTCCTTGTAATTTTTTGTTTTTAATGATAAAAAGCTGATCATTATCCTAGAGATAAGATCAGCTTTTTTTCTATTGTTGTTTTTTTGCGTCAGCAATAATATGCATCATTTCTTCTAAAATATCAAAGGGTTGATATTTCCCACACTTTCGTTCATCAATCGTTAATTTCAATTGCATACCATCCATACCAAACCCGACAGCACGTTCAAATTTCATAGATTCTTCCACAATTTTACCGCCGTCAACTTGCCCTGTACCTTGTTCTGACAACAATATTGTGATGATTTTTTGCTTTTCTTTTACAGACAATACACCTGTACTTAAGCCCCATACCTTCATACGCGCAACCCGCAGTAAACGCTCTGTTTCAATTGGAAGATCACCAAAACGATCCTGTAATTCCTCTATGATTTCGCTGTACTCCTCCACTCGATCCATTGCTTTTATACGTTTATACATTTGAATTTTTTGATAGCCATCAGGGATGTATACATCCGGGATATACGCATCCACACTCAATAAAATTTCAATGTCAGGCTTCTCTTCTTTTTTGACACCTGTTTGGCGCTCAGCTATCGCCTCTTCCAGCATTTGTGAATATAAGTCAAAACCAACAGAATCAATAAAGCCATGCTGCTGCGCTCCAAGTAGATTTCCAGCACCACGAATAGATAAGTCACGCATAGCAATTTTAAATCCTGAACCTAACTCTGTAAATTCTTTAATCGCCTGTAATCTTTGCTCAGCTACATCCGTAAGAACTTTATCACGTTGATACATAAAGTAAGCATAAGCCACCCTATTAGAACGCCCAACACGTCCACGCAATTGATAAAGTTGCGCTAAGCCCATTCGATCCGCATCATGAACAATCAATGTGTTAACGTTTGGTATATCCACGCCAGTCTCAATAATAGTTGTTGTTACAAGCACATCATAGTCACCTTCTAAAAAGGCTAATATAACAGATTCTAATTCTGATTCCGTCATTTTGCCATGTGCATGCCCAATACGCGCTTCTGGGACAAGCATTTGAATTTCATCAACCTTACGAGCCATATCTTCTACACGATTGTATAAGTAGAATACTTGCCCACCACGCGCCATTTCTCTCTCAATAGCTTCCCGCACTAATGCACCGCTATGCTCCATTACATAAGTTTGCACAGGGAAACGGTTCGCTGGTGGCGTTTCAATTACCGATAAATCACGAACACCTACCATCGACATATGAAGTGTTCTCGGAATCGGAGTTGCCGTTAGCGTTAATACATCAACATTCGTCTTTAGTTGTTTAATTTTTTCCTTATGTGTTACACCAAAACGTTGCTCCTCATCAACAATCAGTAGTCCAAGGTCTTGGAATGTTAAATCTTTAGATAATATCCGATGCGTGCCAACGACAATATCAACTTGCCCTTCTTTTAAACCTTTTAATGTCGCTGTTTGCTCTTTTTTTGTGCGGAAACGAGACAAGAGGCCCACATTAATAGCAAAGTCTTGGAATCTCTCACGAATCGTTTCGTAATGTTGCTGCGCTAATATCGTTGTCGGCACAAGGAAAGCTACTTGCTTGCCATCTTGAATTGCTTTAAATGCCGCGCGGATCGCTACCTCTGTTTTGCCGTACCCTACGTCTCCACATACAAGACGATCCATCGGACGCTCACGTTCCATATCACGTTTTACTTCGATAATTGAACGTAGCTGATCCTCTGTTTCTTCATAAGGGAAAGAAGCCTCAAAATTACGCTGATCGTCGTTGTCAATCGCGAATGCATGGCCTTTCTCTGCTTCACGTTTCGCATACAGCTTAATTAAATCATCAGCAATATCTTGCACAGCAGAGGATACCTTTGCTTTAGCTTTTTTCCACTCTGCTCCACCTAATTTATGTAGCTTCGGTTCTCGGTCTTCAGATGCTACATATTTTTGGATTAAATCTATTTGCTCTACCGGAACATATAACTTATCATCTGCACGGTATCGGATGTGTAAGTAATCCTTATGTGTACCATTTACCTCTAATGTTTCTAAGCCTATATATTTCCCAATACCGTGATGTACATGTACCACATAGTCGCCCGGTTTAATTTCTGTATAGCTTTTAATACGTTCTGCGTTCGTCATTTTTTGAGGACGCGCCTTTTTCTTCGCCTGTTGTTTAAATAGCTCATCCTCTGTAACAATCACCAAGCGTTGTAGTGGTAATTCAAAGCCACTAGATAGTGAGCCATCCACAATATAAATACCGGCTTCTGTCGGCTTACCAATTGTCGTATGAATATCGTATTCTCCGAGCATTTGCTGTACACGTTTAACACGATCTTTATCTCTCGCAACAATTAGTACTGTAAATTTACCAAGCAGCCAGCGTTCAATCTCACTTTGTAATAATGACATTTGGCCATGAAATTGTTGCATTGGCTTGCAAGAAAAGTTTGTCGTCTTATTAAAGGATACACCCGCAAAAGTTCGTGAAAATAATGAGAAATATAGTTTTTGTTGAGACAGCATTGCTAAAATTTCTTTCAAGGAGAATGCTGGCTTTACGTCATGCACCATTTTTCCTTCTTCAATTAATGATAAAAACCATTCATCCTCTTCACGCTCCCAGGCATCCATAACCTCCTGAATACGTCCGAGCTCATCAAACAGCACAATGCCATCCTGTACAAAATAATCTCCTAAATAGGATGTTTTCTCATATAATAACGAACCATATTTATTTACATAGTCCGGTAAATTCCCTTGTTGTAACAATTCAATATCATATTGAATATGCTGATACAGTAATTCCTTCGTCTCCTGCTTTTTGACCTTCTTTAAACTTGTCGCTAATGCAGCTTCTAAACGGCCTGCTAATGCCATTCTTTCTTCCTTTGTCAAAATAACTTCTGACGCTGGTAAAATACGAACCTTCTGCAATTTATCAATTGAACGTTGATCGTCCGCAGAAAATGTTCGAATCGAGTCAACTTCCGTATCAAATAATTCTATTCGAATCGGCTCTTCTAAATATGGTGGATATATGTCTAATATCCCTCCACGTAGCGCAAACTCTCCAGGTGTTGTCACCATCGAATTACGCACGTACCCCATCTCTACTAACGTTTGTAGCCATTCATCAATCTGAATATCTTCGCCTACTGAAATTTGTAAAAAATATTGTTGCCAATGCTCTTTAGGCTGCATCATTTTTCGTAAGCCCGCAACTGGTATCACATAAACAGCTTTTTCGCCTCTTGCTAGGCAATCAAGCGTTGCAATACGCTCAGCTCGCAATTCTGGAGAGGCAACAGACAAATCTGCAGCAATAAACTCATCGGCAGGATAATAATGAACATGCTCCTCACCTAAAAGTCCCGCCAGCTCGTCAACCATTTTTTGTGCCTGCAATAGATTAGGAGATACAATATAAATAGGTTTTTTTACATATTCAAATAACGCATCGACCATTGCTGGGCGCGCGCTTCCTGTTAATCCTGTTATAAGCTGTGTTGCAGAATGACCGCTCTGAATCTCCTGTAAAAATGATGCGATATGTTTGTCCTGCATCACAAGCTGTCGTAAAACTTCCAATGTCAAAAGCTCCTTTCAGCGCATAATTCTATTCACAATTACTAGTAATCTAGTACTATAATATGCATCTTTATTGTATTTTTTATCAATTATGCCTCCACATAATTGCGTCCGGAACCGGCTTTGCTCTTGCACAAAGTACTCCTTTTCGATTCCCTGACATCCGCCGGAGGCTTTAGGCCAACACGATGTTGGTCACTCAGACATTTTCACAGGATATATCATTCTTATCCTGAGTTCCTCTATTTTAGCGGATGTTTGGAACCCGCTGAAAAATGACTTAAAACCACATTCATCACACCACCTATAAAGATGGGAGACTTCTGTACCTGTCGCTACGCTTTCGGTACATAAAACAATTGCTGAAAAAAGTTAAATGGAAAAAGCTTTGAACGCACATGATGTGCGCCAAAGCATCCTTCCAATCATTGAATCCATTTATTGAGTGCGTGATAATCTGGATATTGTTTCAGTGAATCCTCACACTGCTCACAAATGCAGTGCACCGTCGTGTGACCATGCTGATCTTTCTCAACATAATCATCCGCTTCACCCATTTCGAAAATATGTAGTTTTCGAATTGTATCATCTGCATCAAATGGTAGTGTTCCTATTTCTACTTCACAATGACGACATCGATAGCGAACTGACATCTCCAAATCATCCTCCTTTAAGCAACTTACTACTTAAAGTATAGACATTTGTAAAACAGATTATGCACTTCCAATTTCGCCTTGCCATTTAGGTATAGAAACTTGGGGTTGATTTTCGTACCAACCGGGCGCTTTCCTAGGGACGTCCGATAAGCCGCTTAGGTCAACTGTGCGAAAACGCAGCGACAGCGGCAAATGCTTCTGTACGAAAGCACAGCGGCACGATATTGGACACGAAAGCGTTATCACAGGACGTGATGGTTGTAGCCTTTGTTCCTTTATTGCTGATCCCTAAGGAGTCACCCAATCGGAACGAAGATCAACTTATTTATATAACATAAGTTTTAACCTATTTTTCCCCAACCTTAGGCATAAACCAACTGTAATATCCACACTACGCTTTAATCTATTATTACCCGTTAAAGCGATTCATCACATCAAGAAATGGCTTTGAAAGAGATTCTTCTACTGCATCTACACATTTTTCAATCGCTTCGCCAACAATAGCTTGATCTTCTTTTGAAAATTTTGATAACACATAATCTGCTACTTTCATACCAGCTGGTGGGCGATTAACCCCAACACGTATGCGATTAAATTCTTGTGTACCTAAATGCTGAATTAATGATTTAATACCGTTATGTCCACCCGCACTTCCTTTTTGACGCAGGCGCAATTTTCCTGTTTCTAAATCTAAATCGTCATAAATAACAATTAAGTCTTCCACATCAATATCAAAATAGTTCATAAGAGGCCCAACACATTCCCCCGATAAATTCATATATGTTAAAGGTTTAACAAGTAGAACCTTTCCTTCAGGACGATGTACCGTTGCATACATACCATTAAACTTTGAATTAGTTAAAGGTGTACCCCATTTTTCAGCTAATGCATCAATAACATCGAAGCCAATATTATGTCTTGTATGCTCATAAGGCTTACCCGGATTTCCTAAACCAACGATAATTTTCATAAGTACCCCTCTTCTTTCAAATCTAATAGTCATTATTTTACCATACCATACGCTAAGAAAGCAGTTTGTACAGTTTTTGAAAGTAAAAGTTCAATAATGGCTTGATATTATATGAAATCCACACTTTAACCGTACATATCGGTAAAATAATACATGCCGTATCAAAGAACAAAAGCAAACATACGAATAATGTCGTCCATTAAATTCAAAAGGCTACTAAAGAAGTTTTTAGTCTTCCTTAGTAGCCTTTCCTTAACATATCTTTTTACTCTTGTTCCTGTGCAATGTCTGCCGTTTCTTCAACAGCAGCGACTGGAGCCATAATTGTTACCAATGTATGATCATCTTCACTGATAATCTCAAAATCAGTCGTATCTCGAATATCTGCTACTGTAATTGTTTCACCAATTTTAAGCTCAGTAATATCAACTTCAATAGCTTCCGGGATATTTGCTGGCTTTACTTTAATTTTCACGTCTAAGTTAGGCTGCATTAATATGCCACCTAAACTAATACCAACTGACTCTCCTACGAGTTTAATAGGCACCTCAGACTCTATCGCTTCGGACATATTAATTGCTAAAAAGTCGATATGATTTACTTCATCTTTCATAGAACATTGTTGAATTTCAGACACAACAACATTCACTTTTTTCCCATCTAACTCCATCAAAAACACACCGTTTTGCCCATTTTTTTGAACGGATTTTCTGAATTCATTCGCTGAAATAGAAATTGGGGTCGAATCTAAATTATAGCCGTAAATAACCGCAGGAATGGCTCCCCCTTTTCTAAGTTGGGTTAATGTCGAACGATGCCCAGCTTCGCGCTTTTTAACACTTAATACTGTACTCATATCTATCTTCCCCTTCCAAGAAAAAATTATTTACGCCTTATTAGAATGTCACTACTTTCGAATTATTACTCCTTTCAGCGGGTGTTTGAATACCCTCTAAAAAGCAGCTTAAATCCGCATTCATCTCACCACCTAAAGAGGTAGGAGTCTTCTGTACGCTTTCGCTACATAAGTTAAATTAATGACATTTGTTAAGGCTATAATAATATTTACCTTTATATTTTTTGGTTCATCGCCATGGCGTCGGTTTCGTTTTAACAAAATGTATCCCAACCTTAGGCGGCAAACTATTTTTTATAAAGTAAAGTAAATATTATTAAGTCACAGTTTCTATTATACCCTTTTATAAGAAAATTCACACAAATGGAACATCTAAAAAAGGACAAATCTACTTGCAAACGTAGATTTGTCCTTAATACGCCACATTTTACTGCATGTGGCGTTTATTTATCTTCATTCAACAGAACACTCTCATCTTGAGAGATGAATGCGGATGTGGTCCATCACATCTGCTAAGTGAAGATAAAGCCCCCGGTTAATATCACGAATTCGTAATTCAAAATCCGGACACAATTAAGCCAAGGTAAACTTGCTTTATATTAATCAAATAGAGTACTTACAGATTTATTTTCATAGACACGAGAGATTGCATCTGCCATCAATTTAGCGACTGAAAGCTCTGTAATTTTTGGAGATTTTTTCTCTTCAGGAAGTTGGATTGTATTTGTTACAACTAATTCTTTAATCGAAGAGTTTTCGATACGCTCGATTGCCGGACCTGATAATACTGGGTGTGAACAACAAGCATAAACTTCTTTCGCACCAGCTGTACGTAATGCATCCGCGCCAATTGTAATCGTACCTGCAGTATCAATAATATCATCAATCAAGATTGCCACTTTACCATCAACATTACCAACAATGTTCATTACTTCTGCAACATTTGGTTTCGGACGGCGTTTGTCAATAATTGCAATAGGTGCTTTTAAACGTTCTGCCATTTTACGAGCACGTGTTACACCACCATGGTCTGGAGAAACAATAACGATTTCATCTTCTGGGATACCTTTTGTTTTAAAGTAATCAGATAATAAAGGAACTGCCATCAAGTGGTCGATTAAAATATCGAAGAAACCTTGGATTTGAGGTGCATGTAAATCTAAAACGATCACACGTGTTGCACCAGCTGTTTCAAGTAAGTTTGCTACTAATTTAGCTGTAATTGGCTCGCGTGCTTTTGCTTTGCGGTCTTGACGAGCATAGCCATAGTAAGGCATTACAACGTTTACTGTACGAGCAGATGCGCGTTTTACAGCGTCTACCATAATTAAAAGCTCCATTAAATGTTCGTTTACAGGTGCAGAAGTAGATTGCACGATAAACACATCACAACCACGAATACTTTCTTCAATGCTAATTTGAACCTCACCATCGCTGAAGTGCTTAACAGAAGATTTACCTAATTCAACACCCATTTCTTGAGCAATTTCTTGAGCAAGTGGATTATTAGAATTAAGTGAAAATATTTTTAATTGTGAGTTTGCATAATGATACGGCATGATGGCCTCCTGTTTAGTTGATAATTATTTTGAATTTAATTTACTTACGTAATTCGGTTTGTTTTCTTGTCTTGCACGAGCAATTGCAAGTGCATCCTCAGGAACTTCTTTTGTAATTGTAGATCCTGCTGCAATAAATGAACCTTTTCCAACTTTCACTGGCGCTACTAAGTTAGTATTACATCCTACAAATACATCATCTTCAATAACTGTTTGGAACTTGTTTTTCCCATCATAGTTTACTGTAATGGAACCACAGCCAATATTGACATTACTTCCAATTTCAGCATCGCCAATATAGCTTAAGTGTGATACTTTCGTGTCATTACCTAGTTTACTTTTCTTCACTTCTACAAAGTTACCAATCTTCACATGGCTACCAATGTCAGAAAGTGGTCGAATATGTGCATACGGTCCAATAGCTGTTTCTTCCGCTACAACGCTTTCACGCACAACAGAAGAATGCACAGTTGTTCGATCACCAATACGGCTATCTACGATTTGTGTGTTAGGCCCGATTATACAATCTTCACCGATAACAGTTGTACCTTCAATCATAGAACCTGGTTGGATGACAGTATCACGACCAATCATTGCATCCACACTAATATATGTGGCTTCTGGATTAATAATTGTGACACCGTTACGCATATGCTTTTCATTAATTCTTGCACGCATTAGCGTCTCTGCTTGAGACAGCGCAACACGATCATTGACACCAAGTGTTTCTTCAAAATCTTCCGTTACAAATGCTTCAACGACATCACCTTGTGTTTGTAAAATTTCAATCACATCAGGTAAATAATACTCACCCTGAGCATTGTCATTTTTCACAAGCTTTAATGTCTCAAATAACGCTTTATTATCGAAGCAATATGTGCCAGTATTAATTTCTTTAACTAATTGCTGCTCTGCAGAAGCATCCTTTTGCTCAACAATTTGTTCCACTTGTCCATTGTCGCCACGTAAAATACGACCATAGCCTGTTGGATTTTCAGCAATAGCTGTTAAAATTGTTGCTTTTGCATTCTTTGCTTGATGATGCTCGAACAAAGCTTGCATCGTTTCAGGGCGAATAAGTGGTGTATCGCCACAAACAACTAGTGTTGTCCCTTCTTCGCTACCTAAAATTGCCTCAGCCTGTTGTACAGCATGAGCTGTCCCTAGCTGTTCAGCCTGTAAAACATACTCGCTTTTATCGCCAAGCTGTTGTTTCACCTTTTCTGCACCATGTCCTACAACCGTTACAATGCGATTCACATCTAACGTTTGAATGTGATCCACCACATGTTGTACCATTGGCTTCCCACATACTGGATGGAGCACTTTATATAATTTGGACTTCATACGTGTACCTTGACCTGCAGCCAAAATGACAGCAAAAATGTTGCTCATCTGTAAGTCCTCCAATACGCTCATTTTCTCTTATGACTATATAGCAAAATCCATCTATTTTCAAGGCATGTTGACTTGACAAAAACATGAATTTCAAAATCAAATGCACCTTATGCTCGAATGTTAATATGTATGTCCTAAAACTGCTCATTTTCTCTTATTCTCAAAAAGAAAAGAACTCTCCAATTATGAAGAGCTCTTTTTAACTATACGCCAATTCCTTCTAATTCTTCTGGTTTTTCTGTTGCTTCTACCTCACTTGAATTATGGTACTCGTTTAAAATGATTTCCTGAATTTTATTACGAGTAGTAGAATTGATAGGATGTGCAATATCTCTAAATTCACCGTCTGGCGTTCGTTTACTTGGCATAGCAACAAACAAACCTGTATTGCCATCAATTACACGAATATCATGAACTACGAACTCATTGTCGAGTGTAATGGAAGCAATCGCACGCATGCGACCATCCGTCTGTACACGACGTAACCTTACATCAGTAACTTCCATTTTCTCACCACCTCTCTTCTTAGATGCCTAAATGAAAATATAATATTCTTTATTACCGAATATTTTCCTTTTTCTAGTCTATCAAATTATCTAAAAAATTTGAATACTCAACAGTATAATATTTCCTTTAATTTACTTTAAATTTGACAATTTTTTGTCAGTCTCCCTTTCCGATTGGTATGACTTTGAACATAATTGTACTTTTCAGTTTTATTAGCAGATTGTCTTTATCAGCGATTGCCACTTGCTTCGCTTTCGCCCGTTACAACAAATATTTGCTGAACGAAAATAAAAAACCCACTAAAAGAGCTTCTCTTCTAGTGAGCTTTAAAACTTCTTATTTAACGATGGCAATAACTTCAATTTCTACGCGTACATCTTTTGGCAGACGTGCAACCTCTACTGCTGAACGAGCTGGTTTATGATCACCAAAGTGGCTAGCATATACTTCGTTCATTGCAACAAAGTCGTTCATATCCTTCATGAAAACGGTTGTTTTAATAACATTGTCCAATGATGATCCAGCGGCAGCTAAAACTGCTTTTAAATTTGCAAATACTTGATTTGTTTGAACAGCGATATCGCCTTCCACTAATTCGCCTGTTGCTGTTAGTGGAATCTGACCTGAGCTATAAAACATGCCATTGACAATAATCCCTTGTGAATATGGTCCAATTGCTGCTGGTGCATTTGTTGTTGCTACTACTTTCATTTGTCATTTCCCCTTTTAGAAAAATAGTTACCTTCACTTAATGCAATTGTACGGTCTTTTTCATTGACCTCATGAAGCTTTACTAGTGAATAATAATCATCTACTAAAGTTTCGTCTGC
This sequence comes from Lysinibacillus sp. NPDC095746, assembly GCF_044763535.1. Classification (NCBI taxonomy): domain Bacteria; kingdom Bacillati; phylum Bacillota; class Bacilli; order Caryophanales; family Bacillaceae; genus Lysinibacillus; species Lysinibacillus sp. NPDC095746. The sequence goes on along the minus strand of NZ_JBIWGL010000028.1, from coordinate 19,219 downwards.
ATGCTCAGCCTCTACAAGCACTGCAATACCAGCTAGCTGACAATCAAATTCCTCTAATAGATTTTTCATGCCATTCATAGTACCACCGACCTTCATAAAGTCGTCAGTAATAAGCACTCGTTGTCCACTCTTCATGCTTCTTTTTGATAATACCATTGTCTGAATTCTTCTGGAAGAACCAGATACATAGTTAATGCTGACTGTAGAGCCTTCAGTTACTTTACTATCTCTTCTAACAACAACAACTGGTACATTTAAATGTCTTGCAATCGCGTGGGCAATAGAAATTCCCTTCGTTGCGACAGTCATGATGACGTCAATTTGTTGATTCGCAAATGCGGATGCAAATACCTTTCCAACCCGATTAATTAAATCTGGATTGCCGAGTAAGTCCGTCATAAATAAATAACCGCCTGGTAACAAACGATCTGAATGCTCAAGCTCCGCTTTTAAATCGTCAATAACTAAACGGACCTCAGCTTCGGACATTTTAGGAATATACTTAACTCCTCCTGCAGCGCCCGGTACTGTCATCAATAACCCGATTCCTTTTTCTTCGAAAGTTTCTTTTACAATCGTCAAATCTTCACTAATAGAAGACTTTGCAGATTGATATAGTTCAGAAAAATAAGTTAGCGGGATCAGCTGATGTGGATGTTCTAGTAAATAGTACGTCATATCAACTAGTCGTTCACTACGCTTCCATTTCATGCGACCCTCTCCTAAACACGAATATTTATAGGTAAAATTAACATAAATTTGCGGTTTTAAGCAAGCGTATTTCGCTCGCCCAAAATCCGAACGGCATATACTTCTTCACAAAAACCACGTAAACCATTATAAATTCGGCTCACTCGAGCTTCACTATCCACTAAACCAAACACCGTCGGACCGCTTCCACTCATTAATGTTGCATCTGCGCCAAAGCGCCTCATTTGTTCCTTTAACATTACTACTTCTGGATGTAGCTTAAAAGTTACAGTTTCCAAAACATTCCCTAATGATGCACAAAGTAGGTCATAATCTTCCGTTTCAATAGCATGGATCATTTGCTTCGTATTTGGATGTTCTAACCCTTCAACCTTTAATCCTCCATACACTTCTGCAGTAGAGACACCTATTTTAGGTTTAGCTAAAACTACCCAACAATTTGGTGGTGCAGGCAATTCCTGAATTTTTTCTCCACGCCCCGTTGCTAATGCTGTGCCACCATAGACACAAAATGAAACATCCGAACCAATTTTTGCACCTAATTCCGCTAACTCATCTATAGATAATCCTAAATTCCACAGCTCATTTAAACCCTTTAGTGTAGCAGCCGCATCACTACTGCCACCTGCTAATCCTGCTGCGATTGGTATTTCTTTTTCTATAGTAATGGATACACCTTGTCCAATGCCGTATGTATCTTTAACTAGACGCGCTGCCTGATAAGCAAAATTCCGGTGATCATTTGGCACGAAATTATCAGTAGAAATTATTTCAATTACACCATCTTCTCGAGATTCTAGGCAAATACGATCTGCTAAATCCACAGTTGTCATGACCATCTCTACCTCATGAAAATTATCTGGTCTTTTATAAAGCACATCTAATGTTAAATTTATTTTTGCAGGCGCCTTTACATAAAGCATCTTTCTTCCTCCTTATAGCTACACTTATCAATTACGCATTAGCGCAATTTGCTGACACTTCGCCTTGCACAGATAAACAATGCTCCTAATTTAAAATTCAGGTTAGTAAGCCTTATCGCATTAGCTTGTCCTTTAAACCGTAACACTGACAGATCATTCAGTTTGATATTTTAATACACCCTGACTAAAAATTTCACTTTCTTCTGCCTTTAGATGTAGGAGTCTTCTGTAACTGTTACAAAACATCAGTAGCTGGCGTTCACTTCGCTATATAAAACATTTTCTGAATGAAGAAAACTTTCATTCATCTTTCACAAGATTATTCATTTTATTTTACCATAATGGTCATGTGAAAATGGAAAAAAAGAACCGTATACCCCTATTTGGTGTAACGGTTCTCTTTCGTCAGTCGTGTTGTTGTGTATACAGGAAGTTCTCATCCCTGTAATTGGTTTCAAAATAATAAGTGGTCTATTTTCACAAAGAGGCTACTTATTATGCTCTTGCTCACTACTTGCTCTTTCAGCCATTTCGATGGCACGTTTGACCATATTACCGGCGTCTCGAGCTTTTATGCCGCCCCAGCCTTCTCGTTGCACAACATCATAAAATCCAAGCTCTTTAGCGATCTCTTCCTTTAAACGAGGTGACATGATACCTTTTCTAGGCATATAAACTCCTCCTTAACAACTGACGATTTTAGTATGCCCCAGAAAACGCAAAACACTCATGTAGTTTTTTACATGAGTGTTTCAAAATATAGAAAAAAGTACTAGAAACTATTTTGCGATAGCAGCTTTTGCTTCGTCTAAAAATGTAATCTCTACTGCCTCAGTTAAAATATCTGTGTAGCTATACGATACGCGCTTGCACGTATTGTCTTCTTGATCAAGCTCAACTACAAAGATAGCGCGATATGTCTCACGCAATACCCCTGCACACTCGACCGTTTTCTTGCGACCTCCGTTTGCTTTTAACTGCAAACGTTTACCCAAATGACAATCCAACGACTTTTTAATGTCCGCTAAAGTTTTTGGCATTTTCGCTTACACCTCACTAATAAATAGTATAAGCGATTCGCCCAAAAATGTCAACAAAATATAATATTTTATCAGCCTTTAATAAATATTGTCAACTTATTTTTCATAAAAAAGTCATGTTTTTTTACTTATACTCAAAAAAGTTAACAAAAATTTTTTACTTTGCAAATGTAGGGTATAGTGCATCGGCTAATTTTCCAAACTCTTGAATGGTTAGGGTCTCTCCTCTACGTGTTGGTTCAATATTTACCGCTTTTAAAGCATCCATAATTTTTTCTTTGTGTACCTTACCATTTGGTAAACCTGATTGTAAATTATTGAAGATTGTTTTTCGTCGTTGTACAAACGACGCACGAGTAACAACGAATAAAAAATCCTCATCAATTACTTTTACTGGAGGTTCATCATGCTTAATAAGACGGATCACTGCAGAATCCACGTTTGGTTGCGGCATAAAAACAGTTTTCGGTACCGTCATGGCAATATCAGCCTTTACATAATATTGAATCGCAATTGATAAAGAACCGTACTCCTTCGTTCCAGGCTTAGCTGTAATACGATCTGCAACCTCCTTTTGCATCATGACAACGAAACCGCGAATCGGCAAACGATCATTAAGTAATTTCATTAAAATCGGTGTCGTCACATAATAAGGTAAATTTGCTACAACCATAATATCCTCAATACCTGGCATCTCTTCCTGAATTACTTTAGCAACATCCGCCTTTAAAACATCTGAATGTACAATAGTTACATTATTATATGGGCTAAGTGTGTCTTCTAATACAGGTAATAATCGCTGATCAATTTCAAAAGATACAACCTTTTTTGCACTTCTTGCTAAATGCTCTGTTAATGCTCCAATGCCAGGACCAACTTCGATTGCACCACTATTTTCAGTTAAATTTGCATGACTAACAATATTTCGTAAAATGTTCGGATCTATTAAAAAGTTTTGACCTAAGCTTTTTTTAAATGAAAATCCGTATTTTTTTAATATTTCCTGTGTTCTAATGGGTGTTGCAATATCCTTATGCATCGTTTTCCTCCTGATCTAACTGTGCGATTGCCGCACCAAATTGCTTTTCTGTAATTTGAAACATTTTCAATCTTTTATGAAGTTGTTTGCCGTTTGTTGCACCAATATTCAAAATTTCTCCAAGACGATCACGTCGAGTCTTCGCCCGTGGATGGCCAATTAAATGTGCCGTCATTAAATCTTCGAGAGTGATGTCATCTGTGGTTGGCTCAACCTCATTTGGGGTATAGACATGTTGCAGTGCCTCGCGTATATCTTCATCTGCTGCATGCTCAATGCCTAGTCCTTTACCGTTTTTCGCAATTGTTTTAGCTTTCGGTAAAAAAGCGTGTTTTACACCTTTTACATGCTCCTCGATAATGGAACGAATTCGACGTCCTGGATAATCTGGATCAGTAAAAACAATAACACCTCTTTTATCCTGTGCATGTTGAATTCTCTTTAGTGTTTCCTCTGAAATAGCCGATCCATTTGTTTCTATAGTATCTGCTTGTACAGCTCGCTTAATAGCTGTTGTATCATCTTTTCCTTCAACAACAATGATTTCTTTTATTTGCAAAAAGGCTCCTCTTTTCTACCTTATCTTCAGACCATTTTACAACTGCACTGTACGATTGTACAGAAATACCCGGCTATTCACCTTTTTGATTTTGTTATTGGCGATTCTCCAAAATAAATTACTAAAAAAATAAAAAGGCTTTCCCGCCAGTCAAAACAGGAAAGCTAATAATAGTGAAAAACATTTTGATTAATTTTACAATTTTTTTAATTTAATACTTTTACACGCACTTTCCTTACTCCCCAATTACTAGCTTGGGATTCAGATTGTACAAGTATGTCGATCCGATTACCCTTAATTGCACCACCAGTATCTCCTGCAATAGCTGTTCCATAGCCTTCAACCCAAACTTTTGAGCCAAGCTTAATAACAGATGGGTCTACAGCTATTACTTTCAATCCCGATCCTGATTTTAAATTAATTCCAGTGGCAGATATCCCCGAGCAGCCGTTACAATTAGGTGTATAAGCGGTTGCCGTTACATAAAATTCTTTACCACTAGCTGGCTCTGATGAACCACGTGATACAGTCGCAGCACTAGCTACTACAGTTTTAGTACCTACTGCAATCACTTGCTTTTGCGATTCCTTCACAACTTTTTCTGATTGTAGATTTTTAGCTACAACTTGGCCATTCTCTTTCACAACTTCAAACGTTTTAGTCATTAAACCTTTTTGGCCAGCTGTTACAACTTTTTGTTTTCCTTTTTGCAATGAAGCATCCTGTTTCTTTTCAATTGCGAAATCTAAAGATTCTTCCACTACATCGATAACCTTTTCTACGCGAACTACTGTGATTTTACTCTGCGGAGTGATTACGTCCTTCAGGTTATTCTCGACACGATCGAATTCATTTAGTTGAATTCCTTGTTGTTTTAAAAAGTTAGCGACCGTAGTCGAAGTGGACCAAACTTGTCTCTTGTTTACGCCATCGACAAGCGATACTTGAAACGCCTTTTGAATATCGATCTTGTTGTCTGCTCCTATTTCTGTATCTAGACCTTGTACTAATGAGTCATGCTCTGATACTTCAATATTTGCTTCTTTCAAAATGTCTTTCACTTGTGTTTCAGTTGTCCAAACTTTTGACTGATTTCCATCAACTGAAATAGTTACTTCTTTTGCCTGTTCCCATGAAATTGCTAATCCATTAACAATTTTGGTGTTCAGAGAGGGTGATATTTTGTCATGCTCTGCTACGTCTATATTTTGATCTTGTAATAATTGTTCTACAGTTTTGGCATGTGTTGTTACTTCGATTGTTTCTCCGTTCGCATCAAGCGTTACGGACTTTTTAGTACCTTGATAAAGTACAAATGAAATTACAGATACAAACAGGACAAGTGAAATAATGCTTATCACTGTTTGCTTACTCCTCAATGATCCTAAGAACAAGTTTTTCATGGAATTATTTGACATGAAAAAACGCCTCCTTAATACAAAGTTGGATTATACGTACTAGATTTGGCACTGTCAACCCGAATGTATTTCAAAGAAAATTGACATTACCTTTTTAGCCAACCACAAACCCAGTATTGGAGGCATCTCAGCTAGTTAATTGTCAATCCTAAAAAATTTTTTCGCATTGGCTGTCGTTGCTTGTGCAATTTCCCCAATTGTTAATCCTTTTAAACGGGCAATTTCTTCTGCAACTAATGGCACTAAAGCTGGCTCATTACGTTTTCCTCGGTATGGGTGAGGTGCTAAATACGGTGCATCAGTTTCAATCATTAAATGTTCTAAAGGTATTTCTGTCGCCACTTCTTTCGGCATTCGTGCATTTTTAAATGTCACCGGCCCACCAAGACTAATCATAAAATTCATAGCAATACATGCTTGTGCGGTTTCCACGCTGCCACTATAACAATGCATAACGCCTCCCACGGAAGCTGCGTTTTCTTCACGTAAAATTTGTACAACATCTCCAGTAGCATCCCTGTTATGAATAATAATTGGTAAATTCAGCTTTTGCGCTAAATGAATTTGCTTGCGGAAAAGCGCTTGTTGAACATCTTTCGGGGATTTATCCCAATAGTAGTCCAATCCAGTTTCACCAATACCTACTATTTTCGGATGTGCTGCCAATTCCTCAATCCATTTTAAATCCTCTTCTGTACAATCAATGGCGTCAACAGGGTGCCAACCAATGACACCATAAACAAAATCATACTGTTCAACCAGTTGCATTGTTTTTTCAATAGTTTTGCGGTCGAAACCAACAACAACCATTGTTTCTACTTTGGCTGCAAGAGCTCTATCTATAACCTCTTGTAAGTCTTCTTCATACTGATCTGCATTTAAGTGTACATGTGTATCAATGAACATCGTCATTCTCCTAACATAGATTTTATTAAAAATTATTATTTCATATTTTTCGGCAGTGTTACAATTTTGTTACAAACAATTTTGTATTATAACATTACTCACAACCTCAGACACCCCATCCATTACTATATACCTAAAAAAACGCAATGAATAGTATGCATAAATTATTTCAAGATAATAAACTACTCCTTTTCGAAACGGATTTTAAAAGCCTACTGAACTTTTTACATTCAGCAGGCCTTCCTAAAATTTATTACTTTACTTTTGCGCCGTTTTCTAGTTTCGGATCAACCGATGCTAATTTTAAAATCCCATCTTTTTCTCCAGCTAAAATCATTCCTTGTGATAATTCACCGCGTAATTTAACCGGCTTTAAGTTAGAGACTACAATCACTTTTTGACCAATCAATTCTTCTGGAGAATAAAACTTTGCAATACCTGAAACTACTTGTCGTTGCTCATATCCAAGATCCACTTGAAGCTTTAATAATTTATCTGCCTTCGGAATCGTTTCACACGCTGTTACAGTAGCTACTCGTAAATCAACTTTCATAAAATCATCAATAGTAATTTCAGGAATTTCTGGAACTTCAGCTGCTTTTTGCTCATTTTTTGTTTCTTCTACTTGCGGAGTTTTCACCGAGCCTCGCATTTCTTCACGAATATACGCAATTTCAACTTCACTCTCTAAACGAGGGAAAATCGGAATACCTTTTTCTACCACTTTAATGTTTGCTGGAATAGTATTGCCGAATGTTTCAATTGTTTCCCATGCTAAGAATTTGTCATCCAAACCTAATTGTTCAATAATTCGTTTAGGGGTAGATGTCATAAATGGTTGTAGCATGACAGCAATTTGGTGTAAACTCTCCGCCAAATTTCGCATAACAGCTCCTAATTTCGGCTTATCTGATTCCTCTTTTGCTAGCACCCACGGTTGAGTTTCATCTATATATTTATTCGTTCTTGAAACAAGTGTCCATACATCTGCTAATACGACACTAAACTGCATTTTTTCCATACTTTCTTCATATTTAATACGTACCGATTCAGCTTGTTCTTTTAAAGCCGCATCAAATTCTGTCGACTGAAGACTTTCAGTTGGAATCATGCCATCGAAATATTTATTTATCATTGAAATAGTACGATTCAATAAATTACCTAAATCATTTGCTAAGTCGAAGTTTGTACGTTCAACAAAAGATTCTGGTGAAAATACACCATCAGATCCGAATGGTAACTCACGTAATAGGAAATATCGTGTCGCATCTAACCCATAACGTTCTATTAACATCTCAGGATAAATAACATTGCCCTTTGATTTAGACATTTTACCGTCTTTCATCATGATAAAACCATGGGCAAATATTTTTTTCGGAAGTGGTAAATCTAGTGCCATTAGGAAAATTGGCCAATAAATAGTATGGAATCGAACAATATCTTTACCAACTACATGTACATCTGCCGGCCAATACTTATTGAATAATGCTTCATCTTCTGAAAGATAACCTAATGACGTGATATAGTTAGTTAAGGCATCTACCCATACATAAATGACATGTTTAGGATCTCCAGGAACTTTAATGCCCCAATCAAATGAAGTTCTTGAAACAGATAAATCTTCTAACCCCGGTTTAATAAAGTTATTAATCATTTCATTTTTTCGAGATTCAGGCTCAATGAAATCAACGTTCTCTTCATAATAAGCTAATAGACGATCAGCATATTTCTTCATATTAAAGAAGTAAGATTCCTCTTTAACTTTGTGTACGGGACGACCACAGTCTGGGCAGTTACCATCTACTAATTGTGTCTCAGTAAAGAATGATTCACATGGTGTACAGTACGACCCTTCATACTCACCTTTATAAATATCACCATTATCTAAAAACTTTTGGAAAATCTTTTCGACAGTTTTCGTATGACGCTCTTGCGTCGTTTGAATAAAGTCATCGTATGAAATGTCCATTAATGACCAAAGCTTTTTTGCAGCATCTGCAATTTCATTCACGTATTCTTGGGGATGTTTACCCGCTTCTGCAGCTTTTTCTTGAATTTTTTGCCCATGCTCATCCATTCCAGTCAAAAAACGTACATCATAACCACGTAAACGTTTATAACGTGCAATTGTATCTGATGCTACAGTTGTATACGCTGTACCAATATGGAATTTCCCGCTTGGGTAATAAATAGGGGTTGTTATATAGAATGTTTTGTTTTGTTCGCTCACAAGAACTGCCTCCATTGTTTCACAGTATACTATCTATTCTAACTAAGTACGAAATTCGTTTCAACTTCTTTCAGCGAGTGTCCAAGCACTCGCTCCAGAGAAGTTAAAGTCTCCGGTGGATGTCACGGAATCGGAAAAGAGCTCTTATATAAGAAGTTAGCCTAAAACGATCGCATCATTAACGGCTAACTGACCTGCATTACGGAGGCCAAAGCACAAAAGCGATGCCGGACGCGAAAAATGTCGAATGATAGAATCAATCCATTTAATGTCTTAAATGAGAAGCTTTTTTACTAGAAATTAAAATATATAATAAAAACCTTTTAAAATAACCAAAATATCTGTTTTCTCCTCAAAAATTTTTTTAAAAACAATAATCTTAGTGTATTAATTAATTGACGTTTATGGCATTACTTGGTATGATAACTATCAGACAAGGAAATTATGTCGAAATTTGACGAAATACCAATATAACTTTTTAAACATTAGGAGGAAAATTAATTATGAAATCAACAGGAATCGTTCGTAAAGTCGATGAATTAGGACGTGTAGTAATTCCAATCGAACTTCGCCGTACACTAGGTATTGCAGAAAAAGATGCTTTAGAAATCTATGTGGATGATGACAAAATCATCTTAAAAAAATATATGCCAAACATGACATGTGCTGTAACTGGTGAAGTTTCTGATGATAACTTCCGTCTAGTTGGAGGCAAATTAATTTTAAGCCCTGAAGGCGCAGAAATGTTAGTGAAAGAAATTCAATCTAACTTAAAAAAATAATTTGATATACTCACCTAAATCAAGCACTGTGATTTAGGTGTTTTTTTATCAATTTCGCCTTGCTTAATTGGGTCGGTAGGCGTTATCTTCATTTAATAGAAGATAACTATAATATGCCCAATTTTGGAGCCCCTTATAATGTCCATGTCAGACCTTTTATGAATAAGGATACTATTTTTTACAATTATTATCAATTTATATGATTTATAGACTCCTCTCTACTAATGTGGGGTTGATTTTCGTCTGGCTAGACGCTTTGTTATTGTTGTTGCTGACGCTTTTGTGACTGACGCATCACTTTCGCGCAAAGTAAAGCTTTCTGTGGGCGTCCGATAGCCACTTCACTCGTGTTGCTCGCTCCAATACGATGTTGGTTACGAAGGGGTTATCACAGGACGTGATGGTTTTAGCCTTCGCTCCTCTATTGCTAACCCCCACGGAGCAGCCCAGCCTCACATGGCAATTGTTTTAACAACTATCATCCCGAAGACTATTGGTGAAGAGTCTCCATTTAAATAGATATACAAAAAAGAGGTCGCCCTATTAAGGCAACCTCTTTCTTTCCATTAACTATGGTATTCGTTATAGACTTCTCGCTTAGCTACTTGACGTAGTTTTGCTACTTCCTTTATCGCTTCTTTTGATGTAATGCCTGTATCATTCATAATATAATCGACATGTTCAACGACAGACATTGTCATCCAATAGGTTTCTTCGTTTATTTCTTCCTCGGCATTCTCGTTTCCTTCAAGGACAATACAAAATTCCCCTCGAATTTCCTCTGTTTGTGACCATTCCACTGCTTCAGCCAACGTACCACGTAAAAACTCTTCAAATTTTTTAGTTAACTCCCGAGCTAATACGATTCGACGATTACCAAGAATGGATTCCATATCTTTTAAAGTGTCCTTTAAACGATGAGGAGCCTCATAAAACAAAATAGTTTCCTGACGTTTTTTTAGTTGCTCTAATTGCTGTCGACGATCCTTTTTTCCTCGATGTAAAAATCCATAAAAGAAAAATGGCTGCGGTGTTAACCCAGAGGCGATTAATGCTGATATTGCAGCATTAGGTCCTGGCACCGGCACAACTGGAAAGTCCTGATCGATTGCTTTTTCGACTATATCTGCACCAGGATCGGAAATACAAGGTAGACCAGCATCACTAACTAATGCGACTGTTTTTCCTTCACGTAAGAAAGCTAATAGCTTTTCTCCCCCTACCTCTAAATTATGCTCATGATAGCTGATCAGTGGTGTTTCTATATCAAAGTAGTTGCATAGCTTCTTTGTATTACGTGTATCCTCGGCAGCAATAATATCTGCTTCCTTTAAAATACGTAACGCACGTACACTCATATCCTCTAAGTTACCAATAGGCGTTGCCACTAAATATAAACAACCTGTATGACCGTGCATTGTACTTTTCTGAGATTTCATGCGTCATCCCTCCCTATATATTTCATTTTTTGCTTTCGTGTTAGCTGTTTAAAAGCGTATTCTGCACGCATCGCTTCTTGTTTTGTGTCGAATTCCTCTACATAAATACATTCCACTGGACCTCGCGCTCTCGTATATTTTGCTCCCTTACCAGCATTATGCATATCAACACGCCTGTCTACATTATTCGTATAGCCAGCGTAAAAGGATTGATCGGCACACTCTAACACATAAAAATAATGGCTATTGCTCTTTTCCATAAAGGATTTCTCTCACTTCTGCTGTATATTCATTATTCGCATTATAAACATACAAGGGCGGTAATATTTTCAGATCGGGCTTACCATCTTTAATTCCTTCTATTAATAGTGTATTGGCTTCTTTGCCTTCTTTCGGGTAAATAAGTTGCATACGTTTGGGCTCTATACGATTTGCACGCATTGCCGTAACAATATCTAGTAACCGACCTGGACGATGAACAAAAGCTGCCTTTCCGCCCTGCTTTAATAATTTGCTTGCTGATTGTATTGCTTCCTCTAACGTTAAATATAGTTCATGACGTGCAATAGCGTAATGCTCACTTAAATTTTTATCACTAGCTTCATGTGCTAAAAAATATGGTGGATTACAGGTTACAACATCATATTTTTCAATACCAAGCTCCTTAGGAATTTCCTTCACATCACCAAGGACCATATGAATTTGTTCTTCTAACTTATTGTAACGGATACTTCGCTCAGCCATATCAAATAAACGTGGTTGAATTTCTACTCCTGTAATATGTCCCTTCGTTCTGGCGCTTAGAAAAAGTGGGATAACACCATTGCCTGAGCACAAATCAACAATTTTCCCTTTATGATATGGGACATTGACAAATTTAGAAAGTAGCACTGCATCCAATGAAAACGAAAAGACGGAGGGACTTTGAATAATACGCAAATTCTCAGCTAATAAATAGTCTAATCGTTCATCACCCTTCAACCAATTTTCCATTTTTCTTCCTCCTACTATACAAAACAAAAGACTGACACCACTATAGTGGGAATCAGCCTTCTATTACACATTTTGTTTATTTAAAAATGATAGACAAAACAGACAGTCTTCACCTTTACGGGAACTTCCGAAATGAACATGACAAACATGGAAGCCTTCATGGTATAAACGTGCTAGATTATCATAACCTTCGCCAATATCTAACGGATTCTCTTTCTTCTCATCAGAAGCCTGTACAATGTTTTCATTAGAAAGTAACTCTTCTAGACGTGTACGAAGGTGATGATTTTCTGTTTCGAGTGCCTTATGCTCCTCCATCATTAACGCTACAAATTGTTTCAATGCACCAAATTGCTCCTGCATTGCTTCGAGCTGTTGTTCGAACTCCATAACGGTATCTAAGAAATTACGGTCCTTCACCCAAGCCACCTCGTCCAATTCTCTATCTTAAATAAGATTTTTTTCGCATGCTAGCAGTTCTTCTAATGTATACTCGACTGTGCGCTCCTGCTCTTGTAAATATACTTGAATGAGTCTTTCTAATACATTTAAACCGACAACTTTACCGCGGCCATCTGGTGTCATCGTCATATCACCAACGTCTGGCATACCCTCTTTTGCTTCCTCATACTCATCATTTTCATATTTCAAGCAGCACATTAAACGACCGCACAGACCTGAAATTTTGGATGGATTTAAAGATAAGTTTTGATCTTTAGCCATTTTAATAGAAACCGGCTCAAAATCTCCTAAAAACGTTGAACAGCAAAGCATTCGGCCACAAGGGCCAATTCCACCTAACAACTTCGCCTCATCACGAACACCAATTTGACGAAGTTCGATACGTGTTCTAAAAACTGAAGCCAAATCTTTTACAAGATCTCTGAAATCAACGCGTCCTTCAGCCGTAAAATAAAAGATGATTTTATTACGATCAAATGTATATTCAACATCAACGAGCTTCATTTCTAAATTATGCTCAATGATTTTTGCGCTTGCTAGTTCAAATGCGTGCTTTGATTCGGCTGCATTTTCCTCTACTTGGATACGATCACGTTCATCCGCTGGTCGTAGAACTTGTTTAAGTGGTAATACAACATCATTATCCCCAACAACCTTTTGGGGGACAACTACTTTACCATATTCTACACCGCGAGCTGTTTCTACAATGACATATTGGCTGTCCTCAAGTAGATATGATGCTGGATCAAAGTAATATATTTTACCCGCTTTTTTAAAACGGACTCCCACTACATTATACAAATGTATATCCCTCCTGCAGATTTAGCATTAACTGCTCCATCATTAACGTCCTATTCATGTTACGCTGTAAAGATGAACGTGCCTGTAAAATAGACTCCATTTGACTAGATAGACGTTCATAAGTCGAATGTAGCGCAGCTTCTTTAAATGTTTGTAACATGTCTGGGTAAGTACAAGTTGCTTCGGGATTAGCTTTTATTGACACTATATCACGGTAAGCAAATAGTAGTAAATCTAATGCCTGCTCCATCTCGCTTTTTTCTTTAAACAGTGGTAGCCATTCCTCATGTACAACAAGCATTGCCTCATGTACATTTTGGCGAATTGCCTCTACTAATTTTAACACTGTTTTTCGAGCATGTGCAAACTGCTCATCATTTGCTAAAATCATAGCTGTTTCGAGTTCGTTCGTCATCATGCTCACTGTAGATGCCATCGAATAAGAAATATTGTTATCTTGCAAATGCTTTAATAATATGTGTCGAGGCATTTTTTGGAATTTAATGTGCTGGCAGCGAGAACGAATCGTTGGTAAAATTGACTGCATTTGCTCCGTTAACAAAATTGCCGTTACTTCCCCCTCTGGTTCCTCTAAAAATTTAAGTATCATGTTTGCAGATGCAATATTGAGACGATCTGCATGATGAAGTACATAAATTTTACGTCCCTCTTCCACACCCATCATCTTCATTTCTGCAATTAATTCACGTATTTGATCAATTTTAATAAATTGACCTTCTGGATAAATTTGATGAATATTTGGATGATTACCCGAATCAACACGTCGGCAATTTCGACATGTTTCACATGGAACATTTTGCTTTGGTTGCTCACATAGCATTAATTTGACAAAAAACTGCATAATATCTACTTTGCCTGTCCCTTTTTCGCCATCAAAAATGTATGCATGCGCTAATCTATTTTTGTCAAAAATCGTTTGAAGCTGTTTCATTACAACTGGTTGTAGTGTGAATAGCTCTTCAACATTCTTGGCCATATATTTAAATTCCTTCCTACATTACACTCATAGCATAATTGTTTCCTATTGCTCAAATTTGGAAATATCTTAGAGCATATAGATTGGTTTTATGTCATTCAACAAATAAGTTTGGCTGCTGAATAGATTTGAAAAAAGCCCGCGCCTACAAGAGAACGAGACACGGGTTTTACATATACAAATTAATTAATAAGCCTTTAATCTCACCGATTTTATCAAGAAGGTCAATTGCTTCCTTTTCTTCATCTAAAATATCTTGTGCAAGCTCTACAAGACGCGTATCAATAGTTTCGATTATTTTCAAGCGTCTTCCTTCACCAAAACGATTCCAAGTATGTGATTGCTTTAAATCCATACCATGCTCTACCGTTTCTTGTAGAAATCGTTTAACAAGCATTTTAAAACGAGCAAGTTCTCGTAAATTACGTGATCTTGCAACACGATCACCTGCTGTAGAAATATCCCCTAGCAATCGTGTAAGCTGTTCAGTCTGTAATTTGGTTCCTTGCTTGACGACCATATCTCCAAATCGGTTATTTTGATTATTATTATGCAGCGGCTCTTTACGATTAGTATTTAACCCGACACGTATATCTTGATTGATCTTCAAGCTGTTCGCCCCCACTTGCTATCAAATATATATAATGTGTTGTATTTCTTTTAACGTCGCATTATTTAAAAATGATGAAACTGTTCAATTGGTAATACAAAAACTGTCGCTCCTCCTACCTCTACCTCGACAGGATACGGTATATAAGAATCTGTATTCCCGCCTAATGGCGAAACAGGAGCAACCATTTGTTCTCGCGCTCGACAATTATCACGAATAATATCTAAAACTTTGGGTATGAGAGAGTCTTCCGTCCCAATAAGAAACGTCGTATTTCCAGAGCGTAAAAATCCTCCTGTGCTTGCTAACTTAGTTGCACGAAACTGATTTTTCGTTAAAGCATTCGATAAGCGGCTGCTATCCTGATCTTGCACTACAGCTACGACTAACTTCATTCGCACTCACCCCTTTGATAAAATTTAACTAAATAAATTTTATTACCTTTTCAATTATGCCGAGGCATAATTGTGTTCGGATTCGTACTTGCACAAAGTACGCCTTTCCGATTCCATGATATACGCCCGAGTTCCTCTATTTCAGTAGGTGTTTGGATATCTCCTGCATAGGAACAATATCCGCATTCAGCTATTGTCGCTTCGCTTCGCGCAGAAAACATTTACTGAATGATTATAGATGTTACCATTATATCACATTGTGGTAGACAACTTCATGCATTTACTGTATTGCTTCATATATTAATGACCATACATCTTCAACAACACGCTCAATACTTTGATCCGCATTGACGACACGTATACGCTCAGGGTAACGCTCCACTAACTGTAAATATCCTTCCCGAACCTTCTTATGAAAAGCTAAACTTTCAACATCTAAGCGATTTACTTCTCGCTCTCCATGAGCATGAATGCGTGCCAAGCCAACCTCTGGTGCAAGGTCAAATAATATTGTCAAATCAGGTAACATCTTACCGATTGCGAACTCATTAATAGATAATACTTCATCAACGCCAATACCACGCGCATATCCTTGATATGCTAATGAAGAATCGATAAATCGATCACAAATAACCGTTTTACTAGCCTCCAACGCAGGTCGTACTTTTTCAAAAAAGTGCTGACTTCTCGCTGCTGCGTATAATAATGCTTCTGTACGCTCATCCATGGCTGTATGTTCAGGGTTTAAAATAATGCTCCTAATTTTCTCAGCAATTTCAATACCACCAGGTTCTCTCGTTGCTAATACATCAATATTTTCCTCTGCAAGTCGCTCGGCTATTTTTTGAATAACTGTTGTTTTTCCGGCACCCTCTGGACCTTCAAATGTAATAAATAAATTGCAATTCATGCTGTTATTGCCTCCAACTACTTAATGATCTCAATCATCTTTTCTTCTAAACGGTGATTTCCTTGGAACGTTGCACCACAAGCTAGTAATTCCTCTAGCTGACTTAGCTTTGCTACTGTTATTTTTTCTCCCGGAACAAGCAATGGAATGCCTGGTGGATAAGGAATAATCATACTAGCAGAAATACGTCCTATTGTTCGCATATACGGAAACCATTCTTTTTCCGCCTTTTCAATTTCATCAAATGTGTAGGCTGGTTCCGTAATAGCTACAAAATTATAGGCTGTTTGTGAAGCCGTTATTATTTCTGCCTTTGGTGTACTTACTAACAATGTTATAGCATCCTTAATACGAACACGTATTTCTGCAAATGGATAGCTATGTCCCTGTTTCAATAAGGGTAGCACAAGCAACACTTGATTGGCATCTGCTAGTTCTACATATACATGCTTTGCTTCTAATGCCTCTTGTAATTGAAAACCGCTATAACCATTAACACGTAACAATAATTTTATAGGGTCGTCTACCTCAATAACTTCCAAAGAGCCAATAGCTTGTAATGCCTCTACCCATTGATCTCTTTTTTCTATTATATATGCACCGTCACTCTCCATATATGTCTGTATATAATAGCGTGCATCATCTAATGAAGCCAATAGAAGATAGGATGGGCTGCTAGATTGTAACATACGTAAATAGTAATTTATTTTGTCGACATCGATTAAATCAGAATTAACATGCATAAAGGATGCCATAGTCATAGCAGGCAATGTTTTATGTGCAGACTGTACTACTATATCTGCACCAAATGTCAATGCTGATGGTTGAAATAAAGTACATGCACTAAAATGGGCTCCATGTGCTTCATCCACTAAAACAGGAATACCCTTGCCATGACAATACGCAATTTGCTGCTGCATTTCTTTAGATGCCATACCATAATAAGTAGGATATGTTAAAACGACAGCCCGGGCCTCTGGATACCTATCAACTGCATCCTTTAAATCTTTATAAGAAACATGTGTTGCAGTTAACGTACGTTCATCCCAAAGCGGGGAAACAAATACAGGTTTTGCTCCAACAAGCTCTAATGCGTGAAATATAGACTTATGTGCATTACGTTGGACAATAATCTTATCCCCTTTTTTACATGTGGCATAAATCATTGCTAAGTTTCCAATTGTAGATCCCCCTACTAAAAAGAAACTTTTCATCGCGCCATATGTATCTGCTAACAAGTTTTCTGCCTCTAATATCATTTCCTCTGGGTGATGTAAGTCATCAAGTCCCGATAATTCTGTTACGTCATATCGCATTACATCTTTAAATGGCTGAGGAAGATGGGAGAGTTCTCCATGCTTATGACCTGGGACATGAAAGGAAATATTTTGTTGTTGTCGAAAGCGCTCTAACCCTTCTACAATCGGCCTTTTCTTTTGCAAAACAAAACACTCATTTCCGTTATATTCTCAGTTAATTATAACACTTACGGTACAAAAACATTTGCTGATTGGCTATAAATAAAGTGAAATTCATATAACCTTTTTCCCGATCCAATGTGCTAGTAAGGCAATAGGTATCAATAAAAGACAAAATGGTAAACATACAAAAATAATATTCCATGTTATGACTTTATTAACTAATAACGAATGATACAAAATTAAACTGTATGGAATAACAATTATCAAAGATGTGCGTGCACCTGGTGTAATGGAACGAAGAAAAATAGACTGTGCAAGGTGAGTGAATGCATGTAAAAAGTAAGTTAGCGTAACAACAGTAAAAAAGTAGATTTCTCCATATGGCCCATGATTCACATACTGATTTGCTACAAAAGTGGAACTACTTACAAACATGAATATTACGATGACCGCTACCGCAAACTGCGCAGTCGACATCGAAAACTGTTTCATAACTCGATCAGCCATTTTTTCCGGCAATCTTTCGTACAATATAGTAGAATTCTTATTTAGCCACTTTTCAACCATAATAATCTCTTCAAAATCATGAAGAATAAACATAATAGGAAATAACCAAATAAGTGTTTGAATACCTAGCCATTGTTCCATGATGATTCCTCCCCCAAAGCCCTCATCATAAAGTGATTTCAGTTTCCGATTGGTCGCTTTCTCGGGGCGTCCGATAAGCCCCTTCGCTCTCTGTGACATTAATGTTATCAGAGAAGTCGCCCAATCTTCTCTCCAATCAGCTTATATCAACTGTACACGTATTAACAATGTCATCCGCAACTTTTGGTGTTAAACCATAAAAGGATCATTGCACCTAATAGCAA
Source organism: Lysinibacillus sp. NPDC095746 (assembly GCF_044763535.1). Taxonomy (NCBI): domain Bacteria; kingdom Bacillati; phylum Bacillota; class Bacilli; order Caryophanales; family Bacillaceae; genus Lysinibacillus; species Lysinibacillus sp. NPDC095746. The sequence continues at coordinate 711 of NZ_JBIWGL010000028.1, read as the reverse complement.
CTTTCTTTTATATTACATGATATTCTACGTTTAACAGTAAAACTTTTTAAAATGTACTTAACTCTAATTTCTCTACAACATACGAGCCTTTACCGCCATCTCTTGTACAAGCTGTTCAACTAATTGTGGTACAAACTTCTCTAAAACTGGATTCATCATCCCTGCTAAGAAACCACTTGCCTTCATTGTTAAATTGCCTATTAGTTGACATGTACCATTTTGATCTTGTGTAATTTCAATATAACCATCACCGTTTATCGGGTCTGATAAGCCTACCAAATCAAACATAACTTGATTAGGGTTCGATTCCTTGTCCTTAAGATTAACCTTTACAGCTTTTTGGATAATGCCAAAATCCCCTTTAAACACCCAAATCATATTTTGTTCATTTGGAAATTCATGATGTAAATAACCGGGTATTAGTACAGCCCATTGCTCTTTATTTTTAATAAACGCTTGTAGCTTTGCTTTCTCAATTTGAATATTTTCACGGTATAACCCTGTTGCCATCTCAACACACCCCTTTATTTGTTTAATTTAATTTTAACATTTTTAGGGATTTATTACTGCGTTTTTAAAACAATAAAAAACCACTGATTTCTCAGTGGCTACTTTGTGCCTAGCGACGTCCTACTCTCACAGGGGGAAGCCCCCAACTACCATCGGCGCTAAAGAGCTTAACTTCCGTGTTCGGTATGGGAACGGGTGTGA
>NZ_JBIWGL010000027.1:0-64466 GCF_044763535.1 Lysinibacillus sp. NPDC095746 | reverse complement strand
CCTGATTGATATTGCGCCCAGACTAACCCTGCGTATTTCGCTAAAGCGTGATGATCATCAAAACGATGAATATCTCCAATCTCAGCGATTAAGCCTGCTGCGTACACGGGACCGATGCCTTTTACCGATGTTAATGTTTGTGGAATGCCTTTCATCATGCGTTCGATTTCTTTATCTAAACGCTTCACTTGGCTTTCCATATGTTGAATCGTACTCAAAATGACGGATAGTGAAAGATTAACGGGATCAGCCATTACCTTATCTAAACGATAGGAATTACGTACGAGTTTTTTGAGATATGTCGCAATCTCTTCTGGCTCTGCGAAACGATTTTTTCCTTTCTCTTGAAGAAATTCAACCAGTTCTTCTAAAGGCATTTCGGCAATGATGCCAGGATCCAGTTCTTCAATGACAGCGATGCTTGTCGCACCGAATGTATCCGAGAATGGGTTGTCTTGGCGTAAGCCACTAAACTTTAAGTACAGTTGATTTAACATATATGTTTTATTACGTGCAATTTCATGTGTTAAATGGAATCGCGTACGTGTTAAACGACGTAAAGCATCGTAAATTAAGGTTTCTTGCATTTCATGTGGCAGTCGTCCAAAGCGTAGATGATCTGCAATAACCCAGGCGTCAATTTTGTCATTTTTCGGTAATGTATCATAGCCCTTTTTAAAACGAGCAACTTTACGTGCATTGAGCATATAAATCGCTGTTTGAACATGTGGTAATACTTTTTTACATTGTGCTTTTAAATAATGGGCAAGGTGCCAACTATATTGATCCGTGGCTTCCATCCCTATTTTTAATTGATCTGTTTGATTCTTTTCCGCTGTTCGTACAATCTTTTGAATCAAGGTGTCCGCACCTTCAATATCATTTTGAACAGAAAAATCCGTGAGTGTATATCCCTCGCCATGCATGAAATGGACATGATGGGAGCGCAAACTCACGTCAATACCGACTAGCATTTGTGACATGCCAATCACCTCCTATAGGGGAATTAATCAAGATACACTCAGACCTGGGTGCCCAGTCGAATCATCGATGTCTGCCTCGTTATTAGCAATCTAAACAGGAAGACCATCATGAGCGCTACACTCTCTTCTCATGTTTAGTCGCAGCCAGTGGTTAGACCTTCCATAATGAACGATGGGTAGCAGGCTTATGGAGCAGTACACCTTTGTGTCTGCAAGGAGATAAAGCTATTTCCTGCGAATACCTTGTCTGTTCCATTGTCTCATGGGCACAGTCTGAGTGAAATAAAAGTTGAAATAAAAAAAGACGAAGTACAAAAATGGAGCCTCCTCCATCCTTCGCCCTTACATGATTAAGTTGATTGTAAAAATAGGGACAACAAATAAGCAGGTAAGCACCTGTGAGCATTATTTCAAGAAAGGTTTATAAATAAATGATGATTTCCTTTTGTCTCCCTCGGTAAAACAGGGGTCAAACAGGTAAAACATAAAAAGAGTGAGGGAGCCAAACGGCGACCACTTCCTATAAGAAATCCAACAGATCCCCCAGCTGTCCGGATCAACTGGAAATTCTATCGGAAAGAGCTCTTACTACTAATATACGAGGAGATTAAAGATGAAAAAACTTTTAGCTATTATAATAGTATGCGCCTGTATTTTACCAAGGGTAATGCCTATAAATATTACGATTAACAATAACATTAAAGTTCATAAAGATAAATAAATTGAATAATTGACAAAAAATGAAATCGATAGTAATCTAACGCAAAACATACGCTAGCGTATCTTACTGGAGAGATGACATGCAATTAACAAGAGAAGATTGGATAAAAGCAGGATTACAACAATTAGCTGATGAAGGAATACATAAAGTTCGCATCGAAGCACTTGCTCGATTGCTAAAAATAAGTAAAGGTAGCTTTTATCACTATTTTCGTGACCATCAAGAGCTGTTAGATTCTATGGTCGACTATTGGGAAATACATGCAACAAAGCTGATTGTTCAAAGTATGGAGCAACAGGATGCCTCGTTGGAACAGTTATTAAGAATTAGTTTTAATCGAGATAAAAAAATGGAGATTGGTATTTATACTTGGGCAAAATATGATCCTGTTGTTGCAGAACGCTTAGTGAATATTGAGGAACAAAGAATCTCGTGTGTTGCGAAATTGTATCAAAAAAAGGGCATCGACAAAGCTGAATCGATTGATAGAGCGAGACTTGCCTATTTAACGTATGTAGGATGGATGACAAGGTTTGAAGAAAATCCTAATTTTGATATTGATAAAATGGTAATACTTTTAACTTCTTTCAGCGGTTCGCCAAATATTTCGCTGAAATAGGGGAACTCAGTTTAAGAACGTCACGTCCCTTGGCATTTATCTGTTGCTACGTTGACACTACGCTTTCGCACAAAAAACATCCTGCCGAAGCAAAATTGATTATTCGATATTAAATGTCCCTAATAAGGTTATAAAACCTGAAGGGACAAAATTTTTACTATAAACATACGCATGTGTATGTTTTGTTTGAAAAAAACAGTGGGGGGCGAAAAAATGAAATTACTTTTAATATTAGTAGCTGTAGGACTTCTGTGGTTTATCAGTTCGTTGCATATTTATTGGGCTTTTGGAGGTCGTTGGGGTTCTGCCGCTGCTATCCCTGTAAAAGAAGGAGAGCATAGACCTGCTTTTACTCCTAAAAAATGGGGGACATTATTCGTAGCTATTCTTATTTTACTGGCTAGTGCCATTATTGTTGTTCAAGGAGGTTATTTGCAGGGGTTCCAAGCAAATAGTTTATCTAAAATCGGAAGTATTGTTTGTGCTTTTGTTTTCATTATTAGGGCAATTGGTGATTTTAAGTATGTTGGATTTTTAAAAAAAATAAAATACTCACAGTTTGCTAAATACGATACTTGGCTTTACAGTCCATTATGTCTATTTTTTGGATTTGTTTATATTATTCTATTGTTATAGCAGCTAGCTTTTAAGCCCTCATTTAATGTTACTTTTATAGGTGAATTTAGGGCTTATCATCAAAAGTTGTGGAAGATATTTGTTAAAACATATGAAATGGATATAGGCTGATCTTTAAGCCGGCTGGGCGACTCCTTGGGGATTGGCGAAAGCATCACATCCTATGAAAACGCCCTCGTGATCAACATCAGTACTGTCGCTTTGCTTTCGCACAGACAATGCGCCCAGTCGGAACGGAAATCAACTCCAAGTTATGGTAATGAGGCTAATATAGTATCATATTGATATATTTGGTTTTTTGTCAATATATTCAATATAATGAATAGACAGTGACTGATGTGGAGGAAGATAACACTAGCTTCTTCCAAGATGATAAATTCTAATTTTCATTGGTCGTAATTATTGAAAAAGTTGTGAAGAAAAAAGAAGTTTGGGCATAACAACCGTGTAATACGGGTTCTTTGCGTGAACACGCAAAAATGATGCGTGTGTAAACCTAAAATGGACGGAAGATACGGATTCTGTTGACAGTGAAGTCCGCTATGATCAAGGAGCGTACTAAGAAATTAACGCTCATTTCGAGAGGGGTTTTGTTATGTCCGTGGTTTACCGTAAATTCGTCGATTTTTTCAACTTGTCCGATCCGACTTATGTCAAGTTCGTCCGAAAGTTTGAAGCCAAGACAAAGAAAGAAATCGCGTTCTACTTGTTTCTTGGCTTGTTGCCCGGTCTGATTGCATATGTATTCATCTATCCGCTTCGCGAGTCGATGATGGCATGGACCGGTTTATCGGCTCATTATGTGCAGTTATATGTGCTCATCCTATTGAGCGCCGGCTGGCATATGCTCGTTCCTTTCCTGTTACTTCGTTACAAGGACGGACTTTCATTCAAGGAATCGCTCGTATATTTAGGCTTCGCCAGACTTGATCTGAAAGGGTTGCTGCTTGTATTTCCAATTTTGACGATGTTGTTCACACTTTTATCGTTGCCTTATGTAAAATACGTCTATCCGCCATTGTTTGAATGGCTGAATGGTTTCCCAGCTTTCCATATGGGTGAATGGCATGTTTTTTATCAAGGATATTACGACCCGAACTTTCCGTTTCTGATACTGCTATTGGGCCTAATCGGCAACTTTATCGGCGAGGAAATTTATTTTCGAGGTTATTTGTTACGTAAAGTTGGACGCCTCAAACATGATTGGTTATGGATAGCGATCATTTTTCAGTTTTATCACATGTGGCAAATACCCATCAATTGGGCGTACGTTCCATTAGCTGTAATTATCCCGGAAGAAATTTTAGTTAAGTTACGCAAAAATATTTATGGCGCTATCCTGTTACATCTGTTCGTGAATTTTTTGTGGGGGATGATTAATATGTATTTAGTCGGCGTGCGATAAACCCTAGCTTGTCGTAGCCTAGGTTTTTGCTCGATTTATTGATTTTTTAAGAGGTACACACTCGAAGAGAGGTGATGCAATTTGCCGGAAATTGCACGGAAATACAATTTGATGGTATACAGTTCAGCTTTGTTATTCCTGCTTGTTGGGGTTTATATACATGCTACGACATTAAAGAACCCATATACTGGTTTAATGTTCCGTGAAGATAGGGGCACGTGGGTCATCGCATCCATTGATCCTGCCGGCAAGGCGAGAGAATGGGACGTCCGCATCGGTGACAAACTCCTGTCGGTTGGCGGTCAACAGCCGGAATTAATGAAGCTCGGTGATCGTGCTTATCTGAAACGATTGGGGGTACTTCAGTTTGAGCGCAGGGATTTGGTTCGTTTCGAATTGCGCAGCGAACCGGGGATAAATGATGTGTATAAGAGTTTGTTTGCAGCCTGCGCGGAGCTAGCTCTGCTCGTTATCGGACTGGCAGCTTATCGGAACAAGCCCGAGTCCTATATGGTTCGCCGCTTTTATGCACTGAACGTATTCATGGCGGCGACGCTGCTATCGGTTTATTCGACAGAGACGGTGCTTACTGGATTGATATTGCCTGTCGTGACAAGTTGGTTGCCTTACTTGTTGTTTGCTTTCTTCGTTGCCTTCGTGTTCCGCACGGTCCCTGATTGGATTAGTTCACTGATGGCAGCCTACAGGGTACTGGCAGCCTTATTCTCCGTTTACGTCCTACTTGTTTTCTCGCTTGGAACCATCCCGGGGTGGACCCGGAGCGCTCTTCATACCGCGCTGATTGGCATATTACTTGCCATAATCGTCATTGCTGTCGTATATTGGCGCGCGATGGATCGCGCTGAAAGAAACCGGTTGCTGACATTTGTTACCGCGCTGACATTTGGTTTTATGCCGTTTCTGTTTCTATACGCGCTCCCAGACCTGCTATGGGGGGAATACATAGCGTTGCCGGAAATGACATTGGTAGGCCTTATAGTCCTACCAGCTTCCATACTAGCATTGTGGGCTAGACAGAAGCTGCTCGACATCCGCTTCTATCTTCCCAGTTTAGCTATTCATGGTTTGTATGTAGGGCTTGTGATAATCCTAATTGCCGCGCTTATCCGTTCAAATGCTTCTCTGACAACACTTACATTGTGCGGCGCGTTCGTTATTCTTACACTGCTACATCGCTTCAATCTTGACAACTTCAAACGTCAGCGCGAGAAACGGAAAGATTGTCTGGATCGTCAGCGGCTGGAGATGTCTATTAAACTCGCCGAGCATCGCAATAGCCGCGATCTACTGCGAATGCCTGCAGAGCTTATCCATAGCGTGACAGACATTGAGGGTCTTTGCTTTGTCTGGAATCGGGGAAGTGAGGCTATTACGTACGGAACAGGGCCATTCGCCGAAATGCAGGAGTTAACCAATTTCCGTCAATTTAACACGAATGTTTTTGAACAAGTGATAGATCTTATGCAGCCCAACGGAACGGTAATTGGCTATTTGGTGCTTGGTCCCAAAAAAAATAATACGTCCTTTACACCAGAAGAGCTTGGCTTAATCGACAAAGTAAAGCTGGAAACCGTCCGTCTGCTGATGGGAGCTGCCTTACTCGACGAACTACGAGGAGCGAGAAGTGGGTTACCAATGAAAACCTCAGAATACAGATTACTAGAGGCACAGCAAGCAGAGCGAGTTCGAATGTCATATTATTTGCATGATCATATTTTACAGAATCTAATCTTTCTTGCACGCGATTTGGAAGAATTACACGATACAGAACAAAGTGACAAGCGGTTGACCGCCGTCTGGTTAAAATGTTTGTATGATACGCAACGCGACATCCGAATGCTGTGCGATGATCTATGCCCGCACATCATCGATCAGGCAGGCTTAGATGCAGCCCTGCTCTGGCTCGCACGTATAGTTAAGGAGAACGGAGGCCTAACCATCAAGCTGGAAAACAAACTGCCAGAGACATTGTCTTCGTTGTACAAAATGACGTTATTCCGCATTGTGCGAGAGCTTGCCAATAATGTTGTCAAACATGCGAGAGCACAGAAGCTAGAGATTCGGTTATGGGAAAAAGATGATGCGTTTTGCGGACAGATTAGCGATGACGGCATTGGATTCGATCCAGCAAATATGAACTGTGTTCGGACCGATTCTCAAGGATTCGGACTTGTCACAATCAGCAGTCAAGTTGCGCAATTTGGAGGCGACATCGAAATTGACTCGGAAGCTGGACGTGGAACGATTGTCCGCATTAGACTACCGAAACAGAGAGGTGAAGCAAAAGATGGAGCAACCGATCAAGGTGCTGCTACTAGATGATCATCCCCTTGTCATGGAGGGATTAAAGAATCGGCTAGAGCGAGAGCAAGATATGTTGGTCGTAGGGACTTTCAGTGAACCCCAAGAGGTGCTAAAACGTATCGGTACATTAAAGCCAGACGTCGCCGTTATTGACATTTCGATGCCAAGTATGACGGGATTTGACTTGGCGATAGAAATAAAGCGGACTTACGATATGGCAATCAAGTTGATCGTGCTGTCAGGTTACGTCTACGATGAATACGTGCATAAAGCTTATGAGATAGGAATTCACGCTTATTTATCTAAACAGGCGACCTATCCACAAATTATAAACGCCATTCGGCAGAGTATGCTTGGGTTGCGGCTCGTACCTGAGAAAATGACTACATTACCGAGAGCTGACCAATTGACGCCGACTGAGAAGGCAGTACTAAAGCAAATCGCGTTGGAGAAGACAAATAAAGAAATTGCTAGGGAGTTAGCGATGAGTAAGCGCACTGTAGAGTATCATATGGCGGCGATAAACCGAAAGCTTGATGTCAAGACGAGGGTCGGTGCAGTAGCAAAGGGCTATGAGATGGGATTACTAGAACGCTTATATGACTAGTTTGAGCGCAATGGAAAATACTCCTAATATTATACTGTTGGGGATTGAATGAAACCATTTATATAATTCAACATCCGTACTTTTTGAAGTATGTTCAAGCGAGAGCCAGTTGTCACAAAAAGTGATGCTGGCGTTTTTTTATAACCGAAGACCGAAATATTTTCATTTTTCGAACAGGCACAATACCTATATCAATCTTTTTATTTACCTCACGAAATACACATCTAAGATTGATACATAGAATACATTAAAGGATATGTGAAGGAGGATAGACTATGGCCAAAACTATATTGATAGTTGATGATGATCCCGATATTGTAGACTTGTTAAAGCTTTACTTAAATGCAGAAGGATATATTACATTAGAAGCGTTTGATGGCAAAACAGCTTTCAATCTGTTGAAAAATCAGGCGATTGACCTTGCCATTCTAGATATTATGATGCCAATTATTGATGGTTATCAACTTCTCCAAATGATCCGGCAACAGTGTAAAGTTCCAGTTATTTTACTTTCTGCCAAAAGTCAGGACTACGATAAAATAACAGGACTGAAATTAGGGGCAGATGATTATATTTCGAAACCATTTAGTCCTTTAGAATTGACAGCTAGAATTCAAGCCCAATTACGGAGGTATTATGAATTTAATGAGCCATTATTAGCTCAACAACCCTCTCAGCTAAAGTTGGGTGAATTACTTTTGTCGCACCACGAATGTGTGCTATATATTAAAGACAAACCGATTCCGCTCAGTGCCCGAGAATATGAACTGTTAAAACTCTTGATGAGTGAACCGGGACGCGTCTTTACAAAAAAACAAATTTTTGAACGTGCATGGAATGAATTTTATATAGCTGATGACAATGCAATTATGGTTCAAATCAGCAGACTTCGTGAAAAAATTGAAGAATGCCCAAGGAAACCAGTATATATAAAAACCATTCGCGGCCTCGGTTATCGATTTGCCAAGAAAGATGAGCTGATTCCATGAAATCTCCGAATCGGCTTCGGCGCTTATTAGTTATTACATATAGTTATTTCTTCATTACAATTGCACTTATTGCTGCGTTTTCATTGTTTGTATTAAATGAACAAATTCTTAATTATTTTGCGGACATTGCCCATGAAAACGGTACAGTCCAAACATCTGAAACGGATAAGATCATGGATGGCAAAAATCATCAAAACAACGAACAGATCTTTTACAAAATGCTCTTGCAAACGCTTTTGCTTTTTCTCTCTTTATTGATGATTGCTGTTTATATTTTTGGGAAATGGACGGCCTCCAGGCTTACCACTCCACTGCGTTCAATTGCAGATGGCATCCAAGATATTGCTCGAGGTCAATATAATAAGCGACTAAAATTTAAAGCAAGTTATGAGCTTGCCCAAATCCAAGATGATTTTAACGCCATGGCAGAACAACTGGAACGAACAGAAAAGGAAAAGCAACATCTAGAAGAGAACAAGCAACGTATGCTTGTGGATTTATCTCATGATTTAAAGACACCGATTACTACAATTAGAGGGTATATTGAGGCGATGGAATTAGGATTAATTAATGATGAAGAGCGAAGGCAGCGAATTTTACGCATAATTTCTGATAAGGCTGAGCTTGTATCAGAACTCATTGACGACATTTTTGAATTATCTAGACTGGATAGCCCTGATTATCCTTTTGACTTTCAAATAGCTGATATAGCCGAATTCACGAGAGAAATCGCTGCAGAGTATTACGAAGCATTTGCAGAAAAAAATTTTATGTTTCATTTTGAGATTCCTAAAGGTGAAGTCATTTTTCCGTTCAACTATACATGGTTATACCGAGCTGTATCTAATATTCTCTCAAATGCATTAAAATATAATCCACCAGGAACAACCGTACGATTGAAGCTTTTAACAACGGAAAAAGGGATTGAAATTCATATTCAAGATGACGGGATCGGCATTCCACTAGCAATTAAAGAAAATATATTTGATGCTTTTGTGCGAGGAGATCAGTCACGCAAGAGCGATGGTGGTACAGGGTTAGGACTAGCGATTGCCAAACAAGTTATCGAAAAACATGGTGGAAATATTAAGCTGACAACGAATGGTGAGACGAGTTTTATCCTCTTCTTGCCAAAAAGTTCTGATTTGTTCTTCAAAAAATAGCCAAAAAATGAATGTAAGATTATTGAAAGAAAGAAGAAAGCTGGTTGAAAGAGTCATCCTATAACCTACAATAGAATATTTTGAAATAGATTGTAGGTAGGGGGATTAAAAAATTGGGAGTATTCAAAAGGAAACTCATTTATTTTGTTAGAAGGCTATATGCAAAACGAAATCGTATAGAGCCATTGTCATTAGGTTGGAAAGGTGCAGCTATCGCTTTAAGTACGATGGCATTCCTATTGATGTTGAATCAAGGGAGGTTTTTTTTAGATCAGCGTAGTTTAGTAGATTACACGATTGGAATGTTCGTATTTATTTTTTCCGTTGTGTTAATAAGTGGTTTTATCACTCTTCTATTGCATGGTGTGAAAAAAATTCCTAGTCGATATTTATGGATACTCTTTAGTTCACTAATATTTCTATTGTTCTGCTTTTTCGCTTCTTCTTTGGAAGTAACTATCCTATTTATTCTATTAATTGCGGTTGTTGTTTCTTTGTGGGGAGCATTATTATACAAATGGTTAAAAGGTAGCTATAAAAATGCAAAAAAATATCAAAAAGTTAGCGTCCTCACATGTTTATTTATATTGACTATTGGGATTGGAGCATGGGGTTATTGGTTGATTCATCCCGGGGAAGCGAACACCCCAGTAGTTGTATTAAAGCAGCTGAAAACATCGAAACGGTATGACAATACTTTGCTTAGAAATCCGGCGAAACCGGGCGATTATCCAATTAAAAAGCTCACATATGGCAGTCCGAATACTTATCGAGAAGACTTTAACCAAAAAAATTCTTTGACAACTAAAACAGTAGACGCTAGCGATTTTGTAGAAAAGTGGTCTTCTGTTCGCACGAGAACACTTGGTTTTGGACCTGAGGCAATGCCGTTAAATGGTCAAGTGTGGTACCCAGAAGGGAAAGGAGACTTTCCGTTAGTAATGATCGTTCATGGAAACCATTTAATGAATGATTATTCTGATCCAGGTTACGAATATTTAGGTAACCTTCTTGCGAGTAGGGGCTATATAGTTGTATCCGTAGATGAAAACTTTCTTAATGTTTCTCCCTACGATGATTTGTTTTTGGTTAGTCCGCTAAAGAATGAGAATCCAGCGAGAGGATTATTATTGCTGGAGCATTTACAGACGTGGAAAGAATGGAACAGGACTAAAAACAATCCATTTTATCAAAAAGTGGATATGGAACACATTGCACTAATAGGGCATTCTAGAGGTGGAGAAGCTATCGCGATTGCAGCTGCTTTTAACGAAATGCAACACCCACCTAGTAACGGAAATATTCAATTTGATTATAATTTCTCAATCCGATCGCTTATTTCTATTGCTGGAATAGACGGTCAATATATGCCTGCTGGGAAACCACTTCCGTTAAAAAACGTAAACTATTTGGCACTACAAGGGGCGCATGATATGGACGTAAATAGCTTTGATAGCTCTAATCAGCAGTATCGGATTTCCTATACGAATAAAGATGATTATATGAATGCGTCGGTCTATATTTATGGAGCCAATCACGGGCAATTTAATGAAAAATGGGGACGAGGCGATCTAGCTGGTACGGCAAACCAACTCTTTAACCTAAAACAAATTATGCCTCGTGATCAGCAAGAAACCATCACGAAAGTATTGATATCTGCTTTTTTAGATAGTACGTTGAAAGAAAAGAAACAATACAAGGAAATTTTTAAAGATTTAGGCTATGCTAAAGAATGGCTTCCTGACACGCTATATATTAATAATTACTACGATTCTCAAACATCTTTTATTGCAACGTTTAATGAAGATATTGATCTAAACACGACCACTGTTCCGGGCGGCAAACTGTTCGGGAAGAATTTGAAGGAATGGAAAGAGGAAAAAGTCAAAATGAAAAATGATGAGGCAGATTATAGTGCCGTTCGTCTAGGTTGGAATTCAAAAGACAAATTTTCTCCAGCTTGTTATACATTAACTCTTCCCGAGAATGGATTAGAGATAGGGCAGAACAGTTCTATCGTATTTTCACTTGCAGATAGTAGAAAGGAAGAAAAAGAGAACAATCAGGAGGAACTAATTGATTTTACAGTTACAGTAGAAGATAGCAATGGCAACCAGGCGAGCCTGCCTCTTAGCTATATAGCCAAATTGACACCTGCCATAAAAGGAAAGTTACTGAAAAAACCTTTTTCCAATATAGGTAATACGACGGAACCAGTGTTTCAACATTATGGATTTTTATTGAACGATTTTAAAGAAGTAAATCCACAGTTTGATCCACTGAAGCTAAATAAGATCCATTTCCAATTTAATTTAACCAAACAAGGAACGATACTAATGAATAATATTGGGATTAGAAATGAAAATAGTAGTAATAACTAGGGAGAAATTATAGGGGGAAACAATATTGAAGAACCAAACGATATACTTACTCCGTCATGGTGAAACTGAATTTAATACACAAGGGCGATATCAAGGAGAGCTCGATTCCCCATTAACTCAAATGGGTGTACATCAAGTACAACAAAATGCTCTAATGCTAAAAAGTTTAATTGGAGATCCAAATGAATGGAAAATTTTTTCGAGTCCATTAGGCAGAGCTATGCAGAGCACTGAAATAATTTGTGAAACTATTGGATATGATTTGAAGAATGTTGTAAAAGAAGATCGTTTAACTGAGGTGGCTGTGGGACAATGGGCTGGATTAACAACGAAAGAAATTGAAAGTTCTTGGCCCAATCTTCTTCATAACACAGATGTGTATAATTGGTATTTTAATGCGCCAAATGGGGAAGCTTACGATTCAGTAGTGAACAGACTATGTGCTTGGTTAGAAACTATTCAACATATACCGCAAGTGATTGTTATTTCACATGGCCTAACAGGCCGTATTTTACGAGGAATATATGCAGATTTAATGAAGGAAGATACACTTAAGCTAGAAGTATCCCAGGATGTATTTTTTAAATTAACGAATAAAACGATAACAAAAATATGTTCAGATTTTGATGATTTTTAACATATTTGGAGCGGTGTATAAACATCCGCTGAGATAGAGGAACTCAGGTAAAAAACATCTGCCGCTGCCGCTTCGCTTTCGCGCAAAAAACATCTGCAGGCCTAAGCACAAAGCCGACTCCGGTCGCAATTATGGAAAGGCATATTTGATCATTCAAACTTTAAGAATTTCTTCATAAATTTCGTACAGGAATAATCATAAATGCCTCCTATTATAATGTGTGGGGGGCGTTTTTTTTATGAAAAAATTTGTCTTATTTTGTTTTATATGTGCGGTAGCATTCTTTTTTTATTATACGAATCACATAGCAACGGAACAAACGCCAGTAGAGCTACCTTCGTTGCATAGTAAAAATGCTTTATTGCTGAATGAAAAAGGAGACGTATTATTTGAAAAAAATGCAGATGACATTATTTATCCTGCATCATTAACGAAAATTATGACGGCGATTGTTGCCATTGAAATGATTACTGATTTGCAGAAGCAAACCATTGTTAAACCACAAACGATTTCTAAATTTACTGCTCAAAATGCTTCCATGGCGGGCTTTAAGGCAGGAGATTTTGTAACGATAGAGGATTTATTATATGGCACACTGCTTGCTTCTGGGGCGGATGCTACAGGAACACTTGCGGATGCGATAGCAGGTAGTGAAGAAGCATTTGTAACATTAATGAATAAAAAAGCACAGGAATTAGGGCTGAACGATACCCATTTTGTTAATGCCAGCGGATTACATGATCCTGCTCATGTCTCCAGTGTCCGTGATATAAGTAAGCTATTTCGTTATGCCATTAAAAATCCTACCTTTTATCAAATTTTGACTTCGAAAAGTTATATGACTCACGTTCCAAATGAATTAACGATAACAAGCTCACTATTGGCGAGAATACCAGTTGGAGAAAGTGCAATATTGGGAGGAAAAACGGGCTACACCCCTGAAGCAGGTCTTTGCTTAGCCTCTATTATCGAAAAAGACGGAAAACAATATATTTTCGTGACGACGAATGCGAATGGGCAGGCTTGGACACCACCATTCCATATTGAAGATGCTCTTACTGCGTACGATGCGCTGTAAGAGGAAAAATTATGAAAAAGAGATAACTTTTTTATCGTTTCAATCGTCTTATTTATAGGGTGCACAGTACAAGTACCTGATAAAGGCGTCTTGGGGCCTTTGACAAATGACAGTTGGCAAAATTGCTAACACAGTATTCATACTTGGGGAACAATCGATTATTTTCATTTAAGTGGGGAGGTATTAATTACCAATTGTTTTCATCATCTATTGCCGGCGCTACCACAGAGGAATTTTGATGAAGAAAAGGTGAAAGTTTTTTAGAAAAGCATCAGAAAACAATTTGATATATGCCGTTCATCCTAGCTACCAAAAAACGTTAATTAAGAAATTTTTATGGTTCATCACCAAAAGTTGTGGATGACTTTTGTTAAAACATCTATTATGTAAATAGTTGATTGGAGTGGAGACTGGGCGACTCCTTGGGGATCAGCAATAGAGGAACGAAGGCTAAAAGCATCACATCCTGTGATAACGCCTTCGTGACCAACATCGTGTTGGCCCGAGACCCTGCAGCGCAGCGGATGTTTTCTGTGCGAAAGCGTAGTGTTAACGTAGCGGCAGCAAATGTTTTGACTGTGCGAAAGCGAAGCGGCAGCTACAAAGCGCTCAGTCGGAACGGAAATCAACCACACGTTTTGGGGATGAACCATTTTTATTCACAAAAACTAGTTGATTTCTACTATTTCCTGGAATAATTTATTAATCTATAATTAGAGTCGAATCCTATACTTTTATGGAAAAAACATATGAGAAAAGACATCTGTGATGAAAAGGGCGGTGTAGAACAATGAAAAAGCTTTTACCCTATGCTATTATTTTGACTTTTTTAATCAGTTTTATATTTGTAGGTAATACTCCTGCAAATGCGGAAGGTACACCAGTTATTCAATCCGTAGCTAAAGACACAACAGTTTATGTGGAACCTTCCGTAGAAAGTGCCGTAATCGGGCAAATAGCGAAGGGTAGTTTTGTAACAGCCACACCAGTAAGTGAGGAATGGACTCGAATTAAAACGCAACAGCTAGAGGGATTTGTAGAAACGGCAGCATTAGTAAGCCTTAAATCCGAAAAATATGTAGTGACGCAAAAAGATGGAACAACTTTATTTACATACCCTAGTCCAAGTGCACAAAAAGCCGGACAAATTTACGAAAATAGTATTATCTTTGTATATGGATCAGCACCTGGAGGTTGGTCATTTATCCAATATGGTCATCAAACAGGTTATGTGGCAACAAATTCTTTAAAGAAACCTGTTGCGACAAAAAAACGAGTAAATGCTACTAATGGCGCTGTGCTTCGTTTAACTGCTAGCCCAAGTGGTGAGGTTCTTGGTACACTTGCCAATAAAACAGTCGTTCAGCAATATACAACGCTAGCAGGCTGGGCCTATGTAGAAGCGGATGAACAACAGGGCTATGTGAAAGCTTCAGAGCTAGCAAATATCCAAATAACGGGTAACAAAGTATACAATAAAGGTGTACCTGTAGCGAAAGGGGAAAAAAAGCGTGTGGCATTAACGTTTGATGATGGGCCAGATGCAAAAGTTACCCCACAAGTTTTAGCAATTTTAAAGAAATATGATGCAAAGGCTACATTTTTTATGGTTGGGCAAAATGTCTCTAAAAATTCAGCAGTCGTAAAGCAAATTTATGAGGCTGGCCATGAAATAGGCAATCATACATGGGACCATGCAAAGTTAACAGCCTTATCGACAGCAAATGTTAAACAAGAGGTTGATCGAACTAACAATGCTATTTATGCTGCAATCGGTCAATATCCAACAGTTTCCCGTCCACCATATGGTGCAACGAATGATAAAGTTCGTTCTGTCATGACGATGCCTTCTATTCTATGGTCAATCGATACGCTAGATTGGAAGCATCGCAATGCTGAGAAAATATTAACGTATGTGAAAGCGTCAGTAAAAGATGGCAGCATTATTTTAATGCATGATATTCATCAAACGACAGCAAATGGTTTAGAAAATGTCATTCTATACTTGCAAAAACAAGGCTACGAATTTGTAACTGTTAGTGAAATATTACAATAATCAATAAGCAAATGGAAAGGCCGTGCAACTGTCAATCAAGACAATTGCACGGCCGCTTATTTTATGCAGTTGACGAGACCTATTTCATGACTCTAAAAAAGGGAAATGTAAAACACAGAGGTAGTAGCTACGAACAGGTCTGCGTCTTAGACCGCTTAAAGGTAAGGCTACAAAATATTTCGATCATTACCTGTCTTGTTTATGTTTGTTGATAGTCGTAGTAATGAAAGCATTAAACACAATATCAAAATATAGTAGTTATCAGCATGTTATTTGAAATAACAGATACTTATACGTTTGTCTACATTCAATTTATAAAGATTCGGAGGAATAGAAATGACTACTAAAAGGAATCTTTCACAATGCATAAAGATAAGACCTTTAACCCTAGATGATTATGAATCTGCCTTAAACTGGAGTATGGATGACACTTTTTGTTTAGCCAATGGATGGGAGTTAAATAGAAGTCCCGAAGAACTATATAAATGGTGGCTCAAATGTGTTAACAATGTAGCTGAAGATTTTATCCGAATGGGTATTCAGTTTAACGATAGATTAGTTGGATATGCAGATTTAGCCTGTATTAAAGGGAATTCTGCTGAATTAGGTATTGCAATTGGTGAAAATAGGCTGTGGGGGAAAGGGATTGGATTTAATTCTGCTCTATGTATGATGGCGTTTGCCACAAAGAAATTAGGAATTACAACTTTTAACGCAGAAACACACGAGGCTAATGTTCGTTCACGAAAAATGCTTGAAAAGATAGGATTTAAAGAAATAAGTAGAGTAGGTAGTGAAGAATATTTTGGCATGAACAGCCAACTAATACAATACGAACTAAAGTTATAACAGGGAAACCTCAATTTAAAGGTTCCCCCATATTTTCTTCAGAAATAAACATTAAAATTTAACAGAGCCTTTATTTAAATAAATTGATCGTTGTAATAATAATTGGAATACCGAAGACGTCGATTAAAAACGCTCCTACAATGGGTACAACAAGAAATGCTTTTTGAGATGGGCCGAAACGTTGGACAACTGCTGACATATTGGCCATCGCATTTGGCGTTGCCCCTAAACCGTGACCAGCAAAACCGGCAACCATCACCGCAGCATCGTAATTTTTTCCAAGAAGCTTAAACAAGACAAATATACTAAATAAGACAATGAAAAATACTTGTACAAAAACAATGATGAATAGTGGCAGTGCTAAATCAGCAATTTCCCATAATTTAACACTCATGAGCGCCATTGATAGGAAAACACCTAATGTCACATCGCCGATTAAAGAAATGCTTTTCATGTTAATCGCTTCAGGTTTTATTTTATCCATAATATTGCGCACTAGTACAGCTACAAACATTGCACCGACATAGCCCGGTAGTACGAAGCCAGTAGCTTCTGAGAATAATGTTCCAACATATGTCCCTACAGCCATACAGAACGTAATTATTAATACTTGTGTAAAGAATGAATCGGATGTAATTTGTTCATTTTTATTTTCAAAATCAATTTCTTTTGTTTCTTGCTCATTTGGCGTTAAATTATATTTACCAACTAAGTATTTTACAATCGGACCACCGATTAAGCCACCAGCCACTAAACCACATGTAGCCGCAGCCGCACCGATTGTCATGGCTGATGAAATACCTAAGTCTTCTAATGTTTGTCCAAATGCTGCAGCGGCACCATGGCCACCTTCCATAGAAACAGCACCAGCCATCATACCGATTAATGGATGAATCCCCATGAGCGATGCAAGAGATACACCAATAACATTTTGCATTAATGCTAGGAAACCACAAGCCAACCAATAAATAATTAATAATTTTCCGCCAAGCTTTACAAGTTTAAAGCTTGCTCCTAAACCAATTGTTGTGAAGAACGTAATCATAAATAAGCTTTGTAATGACGTATCAAGCGAAATTTCTAATACGCCAGTTGTCTTTAGAATAGTGGCCAATGCGGCGAATAATAAGCCGCCAACAACAGGTGCTGGTATACAAAAACGCTTTAAAAAACCGATTTTATTGATGAGCCAGCCGCCCAATGCGAAAAGTGCAACTGCTAGAAATACTGTTGTAATTTGATTAATTTCGATCATGAACCTTATCTCCTAAGTAAGTGATTTAGTGCTTCATATACAAAATAAGCACCTAGTTTAACTGTGCGTCCATTCTCATCCAGTGAAGGATTTACCTCACAAATATCAAAAGAATGTGTATTTGGATGTGAAGTGACTTGTTGAAGTATCGTGCGTACCGTTTTTGGATCTAGTCCAAATGGTGATGGAGCACTAACACCCGGTGCAAATGCAGCATTTAGTACATCCATACAAAGTGTTAAGAGAATATAATCATGATTATCCATATACTGCTGAAGGTCATGCATGATTTGCGCTTTATTTTCTGGCGTCATATTTTCTTCTAACACATAATTCACATGCAATTCATCGGCTTTATCAAATAGTTCTTTTGTATTGCCAAAACGTTGTATGCCTAAAACAAAGTAATCGGCAAGCGCATCCTGTTCTAAAATCTGCCGGAACATTGTACCGGAGGATGGTTGCTCATCGTATGGTCGTAAATCGAAATGAGCATCGATGTTGACGATTCCGATTTTTGCATCTTTAGGGATCGCTGCACGAACGCCTAAATAATGTCCGTATAATGTTTCATGTCCACCGCCAAGCACGACACATTGTATTTTTTTATTTAGCAATGTTTTGACAATTTCGCCGAGCTCGTGTTGCGCTTCTTCTAATGCGCGGTTAAGACAAAGAACGTTACCAACATCTATAATTTGCTGTTCATCATTAAATGTCCAAGGTAAGCTAGATAGTGATTCACGCAGAGCATTAGGTGCACTTGCTGCCCCTACACGCCCCTGATTACGACGTACACCTTCATCACATATAAAGCCCACAATTCCGGCATGCTGATTATCTGAAGCGCTTACATCATTAATAGCAGTTCTTTTCACTTTTTGATGTAAACGGAAACTACTCGTATTAGTCGTTGAATCTATACGGCCTTTCCATTGTTTTTGATCTGTCATTGTATACATATCTTCATCAACCCCATTTCCAATATTATTCTAGTGAAAATATTGTTATGAATAAATTATATATTCACATAATTATAAATGCTAATATATAATTAATATTAATCTATAGCTTAAAACTATAAATGTGGAGGGATGTTGCTGTGGATTTTAAACAATTACAATATTTTTTAGCAGTTGTGGAGCAAATGAATTTCTCGAAGGCAGCTGAAAAACTGCATATTTCTCAGCCTTCTCTCAGTAATGCTATTAAAAAATTAGAGCAAGAAATTGGCTCACCTTTACTTGAAAGGAATACAAGAAATCTTCAATTAACAGAAGCAGGCGAGCTTTTATATGAACGAGCAAACGTTATATTGAAAAACATGGAAGTTTTAAAAATAGAAATGGATGAGGTAATTGTACGTGGCACAAGTGAAATAACGATAGGCGTGATGGAATCGATTAAGCATTGGCTCCCAAAAGTCATTACAGAGTATAAAAAAGAATATCCAGAAATGATGATTCATTTAGTAGATATTTTAGGGAGTAAGCGTGTTGAAAAATCACTTAAAAGCTATAAAACACATTTAATTATTACAAATCAGATAATGGAAGATGAAGAGCTCGAGGTTAACTGCTTATATGAAGAGCGACTTGTAGCTGTTTTACCTTTAAATCACCCATTAGCGAAGAAAGAGAAGCTGACGATTGCAGATTTAAGTGAAGAGCCTTTTATTATTAGTACAGGGGGCTTTCAAACGAGACATGACATTTTAGATGCATTTGAAAAGGCTGGCAAAAACATGAATATCCAATTTGAAATTGAACGCTTTGAAACGGCTGTATCGCTCGTCCGTGAAAATTTAGGCGTTACCATTCTACCAGAAAATTATTTAAAAGGTCCTACAGCAAAAACTATTGTACAAAAAGAAGTAGATTGCCCCAATTTACGACGAAATGTTTATGTGGTGTACTTAAAAAATCGTCATTTACCTTTGGCTATTCGTGAATTGCTTACTGATATTAAGGAGATAGGCAAAACACTTTAGAATATTGAAAGCTTAAATACTACGGTTGATGGATTATGTTAAAAATGAAACTAAGAGGAAAATGATGGTAGAACGTTGATAACCTAAAATAGTTTTGGGATGTTTCGTGAATTCTAAATAATATGAAGGGTGACAATATGAGAAAAATAGTAATTGGTATTCTAATAGTCTGTTTATACTGTTTTCCTTTTGTTTATTTTTCAATGTACCAAGATTTTGCTAACCGATCAATGCTCTGCTACTTATTGATGATTGTAGTGACTTCACTTCTTGCTTATCTTGGGAAATTTCTATGCAACTCAATTCCTTTTATTATCGGCAATATTGTATCGGCAGTTATGTCCTTTTACTTTATCGGTAGGATGGAAGACACGCTAGGGATAGGATGGGATAGTGGTTATTTTAAACCATTTTCACCTTCCCAACTAGTAATAATTGTGAGTATTTTAATTTTAATTCCTCAGTTTTTCGCTATGAAGTTAGCTAATGGACACAAAAATAATGTTAAAGATTAAATTAAGTGAGATGAGTAACTTCAATGAATGAAAAGTTACTCTTTTTTGATGAAGTGCACATTGCGATAAATTAACGCAATCGACGCTATTCTGATTTGAAAATACATATTATGGCAAAATAGTGTTTTAACTTGTATTTTTTTATCGTAATGAGAATTTCTATCTTTAAAAACACTGCCTTAAGTATGAATTTTCTCTATAATTCAAATTTTTGTTTAATAGACATTGATTTACAAGAAATATAGCGGTAACATTTAATGTAAGAATAAAAATGAATATTCATTCATTTGTCATTTTGATGTTCAAATAAAGGGGGCTTTTTTATGAATTTTTCTTATAGTGAAAAAGTAGTCGAATTACAAGAGAAGCTGACAAATTTTATGGAACAATACATTTATCCAAATGAGAAGGTGTTTGCTGCGCAGGTGGAAGCAATGGAAGATCGTTGGGGAGCGATCCCACCAATTATGGAGGAATTAAAGCACAAAGCACAAGAAGCGGGCCTATGGAATTTATTTTTGCCAGATAGCGAATATGGTGCAGGTTTGACGAACTTAGAATATGCACCTTTATGTGAAATTATGGGACGCTCTTTACTTGCTCCTGAAGTGTTTAATTGCAATGCGCCAGATACGGGAAATATGGAGGTGCTTGTACGTTACGGCTCAGAACAGCAGAAGAAGCAGTGGCTAGAACCGTTATTACGTGGAGAAATACGTTCCTGCTTTGCAATGACTGAGCCTGCAGTCGCGTCTAGTGATGCAACAAACATCGAGGCAAGTATTGAACGTGATGGCGATTATTATATTTTAAATGGACATAAGTGGTGGACGACAGGAGCTGGCGATCCTCGCTGTAAAATCGCTATTTTTATGGGGAAACATAAAGATTCTACAGCACCTATCCATGAACAACAGTCGATGATTTTAGTGCCGATGGATACACCAGGAGTGAAAATAGAGCGTATGCTTACGGCATTTGGCTATGATCACGCACCAGAAGGACACGGTGAGGTGACGTTTACGAATGTTCGAGTACCAGTTGAAAATATTTTGTGGGGAGAAGGAAAAGGCTTCGCGATTGCGCAAGGTCGTTTAGGGCCAGGTCGTATCCATCATTGTATGCGCCTTATTGGAGCCGCTGAACGTGCATTAGAGGAAATGTGCGTGCGTGTTCAGGAACGACATGCTTTCCATCGACCACTCGCAGACCAGGGTGTGATGCGCGAGCGTATTGCGGAGTCCCGTATCGATATTGAGCAGGCAAGACTCTTAACGCTTAAGGCAGCGTACATGATGGACACAGTAGGAAATAAAGAAGCGAAGGCAGAAATTGCGATGATTAAAGTAGTAGCACCAAATATGGCATTGCGAGTTATTGACCGAGCAATTCAAGCATTCGGTGCTGCTGGAGTAGGACCTGATACGACGCTTGCCGCACAGTGGGCAAATTCTCGAACATTACGACTAGCAGATGGACCGGATGAAGTGCATCGTAACACGGTTGCCAAGCTGGAGCTGAAAAAGCATGCTAAAAAGCAAGAGGAGCTGGTTAAATGACAGTACTAGATTTATTTAGCTTAAAGGGGAAAACGGCCATCATAACGGGGGGAGGACGCGGTCTTGGAGCCCAAATTGCACAAGGCTTTGCGGAAGCTGGTGCCAATATTGTACTGTGCTCAAGAAAGGTCGAGGCATGCGAAGAGGTAGCTGTAGAATTAGCTGAATTAGGTGTACAAACATTAGCTCTTGCCTGTGATGTGACAAAGCCTGAGGATATAGCAAACGTAGTATCAAAAACGCTTGAATCATTCGGCCAAATTGATGTTTTAGTCAATAACAGTGGGGCGTCCTGGGGTACTCCGGCTGTTGAAATGCCGTATGAGGCTTGGCAAAAAGTTTTCGATGTGAATGTCAATGGTACATTTTTAATGAGCCAAGCTGTTGGCAAAATAATGCTAGAACAAAAGAGCGGAAAAATTATAAATATCGCCTCAATTGCAGGGCTTGGTGGTACATTACCTGATTTCATGGATACAATTGGTTATAACGCAAGTAAAGGTGCGGTCATTACTCTAACAAAAGATTTAGCCGTAAAATGGGGGCCATATGGCGTCAATGTAAATGCGATTGCCCCAGGATTTTTCCCAACAAAAATGTCAAAGGTCTTAATTGAGCGCGGACAAGATTATTTAATGGGCGTGACGCCGTTAAAACGTTTAGGAACTGAAAATGATTTAAAAGGCGTTGCATTATTTTTAGCCGCGGCTGCCTCAGATTATATTACGGGGGACGTCATAGTTGTAGATGGCGGTATGAGTTCAATCATTTAAGGGAGGGGTACAATGGATACGATACAAGTAAGGGCAAGTGAACGTATTGATGAAGTGAAATTACATTCATTTTTAAAGAGTCAATTTCCAGAGTTACCAGAAGGAAAGCTAGAAATTTCACAGTTTAGTGCCGGACATTCAAATTTGACTTATTGCCTAAAAGTAGGCGAATTTGAAGTTGTTCTTCGTCGTCCCCCACATGGCCCAGTCGCCAAAAAAGCGCATGACATGAAACGAGAGTTTACGATTATATCTGCATTACATCCATTTTTATCTGCTGTACCAAAACCTTATGTTTACGTTGAAGATCGAGAGATTATCGGTAGTGATTTCTTTTTAATGGAACGCAAAAAGGGTATCGTACTCGATACTCATTTTCCACCTGGAACAGAAAATACGGAGGATTTAGGACGGCTCATATCAGAAAAAATGGTTGATTCACTTGTTGCTCTTCATGCAATACCATATAAGGAAACGAAGCTTAAGGATATGGTAAAGCCAGAAGGGTTTATGGAACGGCAGGTACATGGATGGATTGAGCGCTATGACAAAGCGAAAACGGCAGAGCATGCTGAAGTAGCGACATTGACAAAGTGGTTAAAGGATCATGTACCTTCTAATCATGAAGCAACCATTATTCATTATGATTACAAGCTGAATAACGCCATGTTTACAAGCGATTACTCTGAGATGATTGGTCTTTTCGATTTGGAGATGACAACTGTAGGGGATCCATTAGCAGATTTAGGTGTAGCCATGAGCTATTGGATGCATGCAGATGACCCAAAAATGCTACTATATGCTTTTGGAGAACCGCCAATAACGACTTTACCAGGGTTCTACACACGTCAAGAATTTATTAATCGATATGCAGAGAAAAGCGGGCGTGATGTTTCAGCCATCGATTATTATATTACATTTGCCTACTTTAAATTAGCTGTAATTTGTCAGCAAATCTATTATCGATATGTGAATGGTCAAACAAAAGACGACCGTTTTACACAAATGGATAAAATGGTAGCTGCCCTCATTCATCAGGCTTCCAAGGCACTCTAAACTATGGTGAAAATGACGGTTGTTTGTAAAGCAGCCGTCATTTCATATTGTTAAAACCTTTTTCTTTCAATGAAATTAAGGTGTCAAATTATATAATATTCGTTCGGTGAAATTATCTCTCCATTATTAGAGGCGTTCGTTAAGGGGTTCATTTGGGTTGTTCCAACGTGGTTATACATAAAATACTATTTACATACTTACCCATTCGACTACTTGGTAATGAACCTATATATTGTTAAGGAGAAAAAATTTCCCATACCTGTAAAGCAAACCGGCCAGATTGTTGAAGATCAACATTATTAAAGATGGGAATATTTGAGATGATGGGTATTAAGCAAACCGTAATAGTGGAACAAGGGGATGAAAGCGAGAGGGGATATTTATGACTTATAAGTTTGAGATTATGACTCAGGAACAAGCTGAGGATATTGCACATAATTGGCACTATGATGGAGGATATTCTTTTTATGATATAGAGGCCGATGAAGAAGATTTAGCTGAATTTTTAAACCCAGAAACAAGAGGTACCTCAATGTTTGCAGTTTTGAAAGAGGATGAAATCATTGGTTTCTTCAGTGTTAACAAAGTAGCTACTAGAATTTATGATATAGGTTTAGGAATGAGACCAGATTTGACTGGTGATGGTAGAGGGTTAGAATTTCTAAATGCAGGTATTGATTTTGTCCAATCAAGATTTACACCAGATAAAATTACATTATCAGTGGCAACTTTTAATCAAAGAGCGATAAAAGTATATAGGAAAGCTGGGTTTAAAGATATTGATACATTTATGCAAGATACAAATGGTAGCACATATGAATTTTTAAGAATGGCTTATGAATGCTAATTTAAAGGTTCTTTGTTCAATTAAAGGTTCAATTAGGGCAATCGTTTCTTGCGCTAACGGAGCAGTAGTAGAAAACGTTGATACATCAATGTTCATAGAGGGAGTTTAGGACAAGAAGAATTCAAGTAGGTAATAGCTTTTTAGAGGGGATTTATTGGGATATTATGCTAAACTGACTAAAAGGAGATTAAAGGACTGATTCAATAATGGATATTAGAAAACCTAACGATTTTGAACTAAAAAAGGTATTATCTCTTTCTCCACAAGCTGTTTTTGATGGCACATTAGGTGAGGTAGAACCTACAAAAGAAAAAATTGACCAGCTTGTTAAACCACTTTTGGAAAAGGGAAGCTATTATTTAATAGCAACAAAAAAAGATAAATTAATGGGCTGGATTCTTATAGGCGCTAGCAAAGACCAATTTACTGATATGATGAATGGATTTATTTACGAACTATTTGTTATAGAAGAATTTAGGGGAAATGGGATTTCTAAAATGTTAATGAGAGCAGGTATTGACCATCTAAAACAAGATGGATATTCAGAAATACGTTTAAGTGCATTTGCAGGGAATCAAGCAATTAAACTGTATGAAAAATTGGGATTTAGCATTAGGACAGTTACTATGAGTTTGCAGTTATAAGCAACTAGCTTTTTCACTACGGGTGCTTAACTTCAAGATGGGATTCCACAGGGATCCCATCTTTTTCTTCATCACGAAGTGGTGGAAACTGTTGATACATCAATGTTTATAGAGGGGGTGTAGTACAACCTTTTATAGAGTTACAAAAAAGCCGAACTCCACATTTTGGAAATCAACTTTTTTTCTATATATTAGCTTTTAGTTATAATCGAATTAATGGACTTCTTATGGCTAATTCAAATTTTTTAAATACCACGCATCCATAGCAGAGTGTTCAGAATCTGGTAGGGGTTCTTGTAAAAGTGTAAATCCAAATTTTTCATATAAAATACATGCAGTTTTTAATTCATGCATTGTTTCTAAATAGCACTTTTCATAATGTTTAGGGGCAAAAGACAAAGCTGTTTCCATTAATTTCTTGGAAAGCCCTAAACCTTGTGCTTTTGGACTTAAGTATAGCTTTTGTAATTCGCAAACTTTTTCCTGTTCGCTGAACGGAGCTATACCAATTCCACCTACAACTTCCCCATCTAATTCTACTACCCAATAGTTCGCATGTTTTAAATTATTATAATATTGGTAAAGGTCGTTAAGTTGAGGATCAAAATAAGCTGATCCAGGAACTGCTAATCCAAGTGATTTTAATGAATCTTGTATAATTTCTTTTACTTTTGCATTGTCTTCTTTTTTAATTTCTCGAATAATCATATACGATCTCCTTCAATTAGGTCTTAATAAGGATTGCCACAGATTTTTGAAAATATATCCCTAAAATGTTGACTTAGTCCACATTTATATTAATATTAAATGTGGACTAAGTCAACTAAAGGAGAATGTATGGATAAAGAAATTATTTATGATATCAGACAATTCAATCGTTTTTATACAAAGGTACTTGGTTTATTTAATAACCAAATTCTAGATACAGATTGTTCATTAACCGAAGCACGAATACTATTTGAAATAAGTGAGAGAACTGAGTGTATTGCAAATAATCTCGTGCAAGAACTTAATATTGATAGAAGCTATTTGAGCAGAATTTTACGTAAATTTGAGAGGGAAGGGTTAATAGAGAAAAAAAGCTCACCAATAGACAGTAGAAAAAATCTCCTATTTTTGACGAGAAAAGGGGAAGAACTACTAGATAAAATTAACAATCAGTCAGATGAACAAGTAAATCAATTATTTAATGGACTAACTAATAGTGAGATCCATGAAATTCGTAATTCAATGATGCTAATAAAAGAAAAATTAGATAATAATAAACTTTGAAGATTATCTTGAAATCGAGTCTTCTGTTAAAGGGCGCGATTATTTAATAAGCGTCGCTGTTCCACTTAAACTCCTAGGAAAGAACTTAATCATCTTTTATTTCTGTGGAGAAGAGCTAAATTGTGTGGAGATGGCTATTGGAGGCTTTACTTGAAGATCATTGAGTTGCATAGGCAGCTCTTTTCTTATTGAACTACCGAAGTAGGTTACTTTAAAAGGGCAAAAAAATTTATATACAGTAAAGTTTTTAGTTGTGCAGGGAGGGAAAACAATGCAAAAACAAATAATTCAAAATTGGAATCAGTATTGTATAGATGAAAATTTTGTTGGCTTAGGTTCTACAAGAAAAGTATATAGAGTTTTGGATTATGTAATAAAAGTGCATTTGCATCCAATTGGTTATAAACAATCAAAAAATGAATTAGAAATTTATACTTCAATGGCTGATAAAGGTCTCGACCGGTTATTCGCCCAGACATACTATGTGGATGAATTCATATCTGTACAAAAATATTACAAACCATTAGAACTAAAGAATAATCAGTCATATGAGGTGAAAGTTGAAGAAAACCGACGCTTGATCCCTAATTTGTTTGATGAGGTTTTAGAAATATTAGATAAAAACTTCGACTGCTTTGATTTAATAGACAGTAGTAATTATGGTTTAAACAATGATGGTAAACTTGTTTTTATCGATTATGGTATGACAAAGAAATTATATGAGAAAGAGTGGGTCCCATTAGCAGAAGTGGGCATACTTCCACAAATACATTTTGACTTTTGCATTATTTGTGGATTAGAAAAGGAACTACGTATGTACGGAGACGATGACAAAGACAAACGTTGTTATGATTGTGGTAAGGAATAAGGAGAATTAGTATGTCGGAAAATTTGTGAAGTATAGTACTTAAACACCCATGAAAGAACGTAATCATCTTCATTTTCTGTAGTGTTGGTGTATTAATTTACACGACATGGATGGCTAGGGGCTGCAAGAGTTTAAGATCAAGCTACCGAAGTCAAAGGAGCTTTTCTTATTGAGCTAAGTTAAGTGGCAACAGCTAGCTGTAAATTAATAGACGTAGATTATAAAAGGATTAACAGTAAACATGCGTGTGTTGCCAATCCAATAGCTGCATAATAGAAGAAGACTAGCCAAGCTAATTTAGCCTAGCTAGTCTTTTTTTCTATGTTTTATGATTGGTAGTGAACTATATTTATGCCTTTTATGTTTGGATAATAGGAATACTTTCTAGCTCCGAAAGTTGTTAACATCTACAAAAGCGCTTTCAATCCTAATTCCTCCTGTAGTAAGTAAATTTCCATGTCCTAACACATGAAAAAGGAGCTAATCTTACAAATGAGTAAGAATAGAGAATAAATAGTTAGTTAACAGTTATTCAAATATAAAGAATATCTAGTCTATAATTTAGACATCGAGGAAAGAAGGAGAAAAAAATGAAAAAAATTATAGGATTTGTTTTAGTTATCGTTATTTTTTTAGGTATAGGATACGGAGTAAAACGTTTTATTCAAGGTCCACCACAACCGGCCAATGGAATAGTAGTTATCGGCACAGAACAAGATGTCAATAAAGTTAAGCAGGAATATAAAAATAAAACCGAACAAACTTATGATTACAAAGCGAAGTTCATCGTAACAAAAAAAGGTGAATCAGAACATGAGTATTTGGTTATTAACAAAACTACTGCTGAACAATTAGTTAAGAAAGGAATTATTAGAGCAAGAAAAGAACCAAGAAGTGCATCTCTCATTTCAGAACCTGTTAATGAAATTAAAGAATTACCTAGTTCACAAAATTTATTCTATTCTATATCTGATTATGATTTGGTAGATAGCCAGATAGATTTGAATGGACAAATGATACCTGTAAGTTATATTAAGAATCAAATATGGGTCGGATATATGGCTATGGATTTTGTTATTCTAAATGACAAAACTTATGATGAGTTAGCTGACCCAGATTCCGTTATGACAGTGATTCACTTAAAGGATAAATTTGATTATAAAGAAGATAAAGAAGAAGTAGAACAAATTTACAAAACAATTGAGAACGTTTATCCAGATAGCAAACGAAAAGTAGATTTTGTTGACATACAAGATTGAGCTTTAATGATGAAAGGATGAGTCATATGGAAGTTGTACGTATGGAGAATATAGTGAAAAGCTATGGAGAAGGCAATAGCAGGGTAGATGCATTAAAAGGGATTGATCTTTCTATTCAGCAAGGCGAGTTTGTCTCAATCGTCGGTGCTTCAGGTTCTGGGAAAAGTACACTGCTACATATTTTAGGTGGGTTGGATCGCCCTAGTTCTGGGGAGGTATTCATTGGGGATAATGATATTTATAAATATTCAGATAATGAACTTTCAGTATTCAGAAGACGAAAAGTTGGGTTCATTTTTCAATTCTTTAATTTGATACCAGTATTAAATGTCCAAGAAAATATTGCTTTACCTACGTTATTGGATAGTGAATCTATAGATAAGGAGTATTTAAATGAAATTATGAATATCCTGGGGCTTCAAGAACGTAAGGACCACTTACCTTCCGAACTATCTGGAGGGCAACAGCAACGGGTTTCAATTGGCAGGGCGCTTATTAATCGTCCGCATTTGATACTTGCTGATGAGCCTACAGGTAATCTGGATACTCGAAATACGAAAGAAGTTATGGATTTATTAAGATTCACGGCAAAAAAATACAATCAAACCATTGTAATGATTACTCACGATCTAACAATAGCATCAGCCTCGGATCGGATTATCACAATACAAGATGGTAAAATCATTTCTGACCAACGACTGACTGCGAAAGAGTCACTGACCGGAGGGAATGATTTTGATCAATAGTTATAAGCAACTAGGTACTAAGTATTTAAAAGGGAATATGAAACGAACAATTTTGACGTTGGTTGGAATCGTGCTCTCTGTAGCATTAATTTCAACGATTGGTCTCTATGCGAAAGGATCACAACTTTCTCAAATTGAGAACACCAAAAAGTTAAGCGGGGTTTCTTTTCATGTTGGTATTTCAGATTACGATGAAGAGATATTAAATAAAATCAGATTTAATCCCCAAATTGAATCGTTTGGTTTAATGTCTGAAGGGGACATCTTTCCACTTGGAGAGGTTTCTGTGCAAATGAATTTTGCAGATCATCAAGCCTTCAATTTTTTAACCTATAGCCTACTAGATGGAAAATTACCAACCAATGCTCATGAAGTAGCTATCGATTCCTGGTTAATTCCTTATATTAAAAAAGATCTTCAAATCGGTGACTCTTTTGAACTGGATGGAAAAAAATATCAACTGGTTGGTTTACTAAATTATAGCCGGTCTACACAAAAAGAAAATCTTGGGCGATTATTAACATATAAAAGTGAGTTTGCTATTGGCGAGGGAAGGATATTAATTGAAATTAACGAAAAGGCAGACTTCAACGAGGTTTTAGACGAACTTAAATCAATTACTGAAAAAGATAATATTAATATTAATAATGAATTGATTCAAGTTTTGAAACCAGAATCGAATGAATCGCTTCTGATTATCCTAGTTATCGTTGTCAGTATTGTTGTAGTTGCGACAATTATTGTTATTTACAACGCTTTTCAAATCAGTGTCGTAGAACGAATGAAGCAGTTCGGCTTGTTGAGAAGCATCGGTGCTACACGAAAACAAATTCGACAAATTGTAATGAAAGAAGCTGCTGTGTTGGCTATCATAGCCATACCAATCGGCATTATATGTAGCTTATTGGCACTTGGTATTCTCCAAACCATTTTCTTGATATTATTAGAAGATAGTTCAAATGTTCCATTGTTCAATATTGATTGGCAGATATTATTGATTAGTTCGATTCTTACTCTGATAGCCGTATTAGTATCCAGTTATTACCCTGCTTTTTTTGCAGGTAGAATATCACCATTGTTGGCAATTAGCAGTAGATTATCAATAAATAAAGGGAAAATCAAAAATCAAAATAATAAGGTGCTAAGAAAACCTTTTTCATTCCCGTTAAGCATGGCCTTGAAAAATGTAAAAAGAAATAAAAATCGTTATACCGTTACCGTTTTATCAATTATTATAAGCAGTGTATTGTTTATTACTTTTTCATCTTTAATGGACATCGCATTTTCATCCAGACTTGTGAACGAACCGTATGAATCGGATCTTACAATCAATCTACATGATGAAAATAATGTTTCTTCTGAGAATCTGGAGGTTTTAGAACAAATAAAGTTGATTAAAAATGTATCTAAGGTTTCCGAACAAGACTTAAGTTTTGAAATTGAATTGAAAGATACAAATCAATCTCTCGCTACTGTTGAAGACATCCAGAACACTATTGGAAAAAATCACTCCATTGTAGTGATCAATAACTTTGAAGCAAAAAAAATCCAGAAAGAATCCGTTCTCATTATCAAAGTTCTTGTCTATGCTTTTATTGTGGTTATTTCTTTAATCGGTAGTTTAAATATCCTCAATACGATTACTATTAGCATCATGGTTAGGCGAAAAGAACTGGCTGCACTAAAATCCATAGGTATGTCCCAAAAGGATTTGAAAAAAATGATTACTTATGAAGCACTGATTTACGGTTTTTCTGGAAGCTTGCAAGGTATATTTTTCGGTTGTATACTTTCATATATTATTACGTATAATGCTACTTCCGGTTTCTTGAAAGCAGAATGGTCGATTCCTTATATTGCTTGTTTTATTACATTTGTTGCAGCTTTGGTAATCAGTTATTTATCTGTGCTGCTACCGCTGAGAAGAATCCGACAGGATAATATTATAAATACGATAAGAGAAGAATAATACCAAAGGCCTGGCTATTTATTATAGTCAGGCTATTCTGATTTGATGGTAACTGCTAATATAGAGTGAGAGGAAGGAGAAGATATACTTGAATAAAATATTACTTGTAGAAGACGATGAGGCTCTAGGTCTAGCCATTGAATTTTCATTAAGAAATGAAGATTATGAGGTGATTAGAGCTACTAGTGTAAAAGAAGCGAAAAGCCAATTTAATGATAATATTTTTGACTTGGCTATCTTAGATATCAACCTTCCGGATGGAAATGGTTATGACTTATGTTTGCACTTCAAAAAACAAAATAATGCAACAGCTATTATATTCTTAACAGCTTTGGATGAAGAAGCAAATGTGGTAATGGGACTAGATATTGGCGGAGATGATTATATAACAAAACCTTTTCGGGTTAGAGAACTTATGTCGAGAGTAAAAGTACAATTACGTAAACAAGCTAGATTGGAAGAAGTTTCAATGATTTTAATATCTGAAAATATAAAGGTGGATATGAACCAAGTAAAGGTCTATAAAAATCAGGGTATTGTTCCACTAACAACCTTAGAATATAAGCTTTTGTTAACTTTTATGAAGAACGCTCACAAATTATTAGAAAGAGATGAAATCTTACTGAAAATAACAGAAGAAGATGATGTTTTTTTTGGTGAAAATACGTTATCTGTATACATAATGCGTTTAAGAGAAAAAATTGAAGATGACCCCAAAAATCCTCAGTTTATCATTACTAAAAGAGGATTAGGATATCATTGGGATAAGGATGTGAACCGAGAATAGATGATGAAAAATACCGAATTGAAAGGTTATTTGATCATACTGGTGGTTTTATTTTCTCTATTTATCGTTTATCAGTTAATTTCACATCAAATATTTTACAATCAATTAAAAACAGATTCTATTACAGCCTGGGGAGAAATATCCGCCAAATTGATAGAACAAAATCCTGAGAATGAAGCAGAAATTATGAAAGTCTTAACAAGTAATTCTTCTAATTCAAGTGAATATCAGGAGAAAGGGAGAGAAATCTTTAGGCAGTATGGATTATACGAGGATTTGGAGACGCAACTTTTTCCACTTTTAAATAACCATATTTCTAGCTTTAATCAAACAATATTATGGGGAATGATTTGTTTCGGGTTAATACTGTTTCTGGCAAACTATATTCAATACAAGATTATTTTCAATAAAATTAAGCAACTTACTTCAACGGCTAAGAAAATAATTGATGGAGATTACTCCGTTACAATAAATGAAAATAAAGAAGGAGAAATCGCCAAATTAGCTGTTTCATTCCGCTCTATGAAAGACGTAATTAGAAAAAATATGAAGGATTTACTTGTAGAGAAGGAATTTTTAGGACAAATGTTGCAAGACATATCCCATCAATTAAAAACGCCACTTTCAACTATATCCATCTATAATGAAATGTTATTGATGGAAGATTTGCCCCGTCAGCAACAAGTTCAATTATTACAAAATAATGAAATGCAAATTTCCAGAATGAATGTCTTAATTCAAAACTTGTTAAAAGTAGCGAAAATTGATGCCAAAGCTGTTTCATTTGATAAAGAACCTTTAAACTTGGTGAATACCATTAATGAAGTTTTGAATCGTTTGGAAAATATTATCAATGAAAGGGATTTGTCAATTGACTGGGATGGGACGGAGGAAGTAGTGGTTATCCACGATAAATTATGGATGCAAGAAGCTTTGATGAACTTGCTAAAAAATGCGATTGAGCATTCTAAACCTGGTGAGAAAATCACACTTCAAGTCATGGATACACCGATTTATACAGAGCTCGTAATTCAAGATTTTGGAGAAGGGATTGCTGCTGAAGACTTACCACATATCTTTAATCGATTCTACAAAGCAAGCAATTCTAAAAAACATGATTCTACAGGGATTGGCTTGGCTTTAACAAAAGCGATTATTGAAGCTCATCAAGCTTTGATTAAAGTTGAAAGTGTGAAAAATGCTTATACAAAGTTTACAATTACCTTTATAAAATTTTAAAATGTTTTATATCTGAATCAGTTTTTAAGGTTGTAGCCGAATGAGAAAGATAGTAGTACTTATGAAACTTCCGAATTTCAGAATGGAAGACTTAGAAACGAAAGTCATTACACATCAAAATCGAATAAGTGTGTTTAATATGATATGGCGATTAGTTCAAAACAAAACGAGAACTCTTCAATTTGATATCCCTAGAAGTGGTGGAATCAATAGAAGTGTTGATATTTCGTGTAGCAACTAACAGAATGAAGATAGTAGTCGATGAATTTCACTTTCACCGAGAACGAAAATAATTGATTAATAGAAGTATAAAAATCTAAATGAACGTCTATATTGTAATTAAGAATTACGATTGTTTCAAACGCTAATTTCGATTATCTAAAGGAGTGAAATAGTATGAGCCACGACCAATATCATGAAGAACATGATAATATCTTACATTACTGCTTCACATACAGCTTAGAGGTTAAATACTACTACATGATGGTGAAAGAACTGAAAAAGGGACGTAGAATTCAGTCCATTCAGTTAGGAGATAGACAACTATTGATATGTTCATATAAACTGCCAAATTCAATTGATCTATGTGTACAGATTCCAATTGTATCATCTGTTAAAAAAATGCCTTTAAAACCGTCAGGAACAAGCGAATAGGAGTTTTATAAGTGTAGTACTGAAAATTCCGAAAACGATGAAAGAGCCTAATTATAGGCTCTTTTTTTTATGTACATAGGCAACGATTCTACAGATTGATACAATCGATAATTAATAATTTTAGAAATCTAATTTAAAGTAACAGAGTACTTCATTATGCTATAAATGTTTATTTAACATTAATTTTTCAATGAACCCATTTTAAAAATTCTTTTCTGATAATACAGTTTTTCAGTTATGTTTAAATAGTTTATATTAAAATTTGAACATAAGTGTGGCGGTGAAAATAAATAATTTTTTGGAATAGTTGCAGCAGCTGAATAACCAAAAAAAGACCGTCAAATCAACGTTAGAGGTCATTTGTACTTAATCTTTACTGTAACATTATCATCTTTATCACGAATTTATGAAAATCACTCAATTATTAAGCGTTTTATATTATTTATTGGCTGTATGAAAGGTCGTCTCCATCTAAGAGTCGGATAACATCATTTGACGACCGTCTCCACATGCATTCTTTTTTTCTTCTTCTTTGTTAATCAATCCTCCTAATACTTTTCTGTCTACTGTACGAATAATTAATTCTTCCATTTGAACAAGTGTTTGTTTCAATTCCTATCAGTATTAGTTTTGGTATTATTTATCAAATAATGAAATCACCCTTACTGCGTTTAAATTCGCAAACGATTAATTAGTTTTTTTATTTATTCAGTCTTTCTATTCAATACTACAATCTAATTGTCTTAAAACCTCTATAACAATAATAGACTAAATAAAAAAACTTCCAAAAAGTAGAAGGGATTTCAAAAGAAATGTGTAATTGTAATATTATAGAAAATAAAGAATTAATAGGGTGTTGGATTGTAAATTTCTTCTTTTTAACTTTTTGATAGTAGCTTTTCGAAATTTATTAGTTTCCAATCCTTTAAACAAACAATAGATAAAAAGAATTTTTGTGTAAATATTCCAATTTAAGTGATATTTATAGCCAAAGATGAAGTAACAGTGATAAATCACATCTTTAATATAGGATTAATAAATAATAAACAAAAAATCAGCCTAAAAATACACTGAAAGGAGGTGATTTATATGCAATGGAATTATTAATACTTAGTAAGGAAAAATGTAATTCAACTTATTAAACGAAAAGGTAGCTTAAAAAATACATTGAAAGGAGGTAATTCATATGCAATGGAATTATTAATATTTAGTAAGGAAGAATGTAATTCAACTTATTAAGCAGCTTAAAAAATACATTGAAAGGAGGTAATTTATATGCAATGGAATTATTAATACTTAGTAAAGAAAAACGTAATTCAACTTATTAATTATTACGGATGTACATGCTAACAATTATGATTATAAAAAGACAGGGCGTATTCCCTGTCTTTTTATAATGTTAAAACAGGTGATAATATGATAAATGCTTTTAGAGCTTTAAAGATTACGATTTATTTTTTAATTAAAAATTCAACTGTTATTCCTTTATGTGCTAGATTAAAAAATACCCAATTTGAAGAAGTATATAATTTCGAAAATGATCTTTACAAATTTTTAGATAAAATACGAAATAATTCTTAAAATAATATCAATTCAGAAAATATACTTCCATTTTTTGTATGCATAAGTTACACTTATATTATAAAAATTTACTGATATTACCATAAAAAGATGTAGGAGGAATCGTTATGACAAAAACAGAATTACAGTATAATCCTTTGGATTCGGAAACATTAAATAACCCATACCCGATTTACCATCAACTTCGTGAAAATTCTCCCGTTTTTTGGCATGAAGGTATGAAATCTTGGGTTCTAACCAGATATGAAGATTGTAGAGAAGTTCTTCGTAATCATGAATTGTTTGCTAGGGATTTGCGACGTATTGGTGCTGATATTCCTGATATAAAAAATAATCTTCAAACTTTAGATCCGCCTGCTAATATGCCGTTACGTAATCTAATGATAAAAGCTTTTAATTCTCAGGATATTGAAAGTATTAGACGTAGAGTTCATGATTTAATTGAGGACATTTACAAAAAACAAGCTTCTAATAAAGAATTTGATTTTATGAAAGAAGTTTCAGCTCCGCTTTCATTAAGTTTAACGTGTATTTTGCTAGGCATAGAGGAACCAGACTTAGAATCTATTGTAGAAATATCTGATGCTATTGCTTATCAGATGGACTCCGGATTAGTACCAGAGAATGCAGAACTCGGTATTTCAGCAAGAAAAAAACTCAACGAACTTGTTGAAGAATGGTTGGCAGCAGAAGAACAGCCTGGAATTCTATCTTATATAAGAAAAAATAGTCAGAAAGCTAATATACCAGAACATTATGTGCGTAACACTACAGGCACAATGTTTACTGCAAGCTTTGGTACATTATATGCATCTTTCGGTAATGCTTTACTTGTATTGTTAGAACAACCAGATATTCTTGATCAATTTAAAAATCAAGAGTTACTAGACTCTGGGGTTGATGAATTAATTAGATATGATGGACCAGCAACAGGAACTAGTCGTTTTGCAGTTAAGGAAACTAAAATTGGGGATACTATCATTAAGCCTGGTGAAATTGTTTTGACTTTACTTGCTGCTGCTAATAGAGATCCTGAAGTATATCCCGACCCAGATAGAATTATTCTAAATCGATCTGCAAAACCAAATCTTGGTTTCGGTTGGGGTCCACATTCTTGTGTAGGGACTTTGTTTGGTAAACTAGCAATTCAACAATTAATAGTATGTTTACTCGAATCGCCTAGACGTTTACAACTGGTATCGGAGCCTAGGCGACGCAATACGGCTACTGTACGTTGTATAGATGTATTACCTGTTTCATTTAATTAATTCTCTTTTACACTAAATGGTTAATTTATTAAAAGTAGTGATAGAAGGGGTACCAACAACAAAACGCAAATTTTGTACGCTAAGCAATTTTTCGCAAGAAAAAGCCGATTTTCTGTACGTTAAGGGATTATCGGCTTTTGTTTATTCTATTATTCTTAAATATTTAGGACTTGGTTTCACAAACAATACTAGGCATTAGCATTTTGAATAAAATCTACCATTTTCTCCTTTAATTCAATCGTAAATTCTGTACGTGTACTGAGATAAATTGATTATTACTAGACAGATGTACGTGTATAAGGGTTGCTGATTGCAATATCATAAGGTGATGATGGAGATTCACTTTAGCTCCGCTTATATAATTTAAAATATCCGTAAACTAATATTTATCCCTTGAAAGAAACTGAAGTATCTCCAAACATTCTTTCTTTAAAAATACTAAAAGTATGGAGCGGACGAAAGTGAAGAGAAGGAATTAGAACAACGGAATGGCAAAAAATCGCACTAGGTAGGGCGTTGTTTAAAGATAGTCCGATTATTATACTGGATGAACCAACTGCAGCTTTAGACCCCGTTAGTGAAGCAAAGATTATTAAAGAATTTTTAGATATCTCAATAGGGAAAACTTCAATTTTCGTTACACATCGTTTGGGAAGTTGTATAAACGCGGACGTAATTCAAGTAATGAAAGAAGGGGAGCTTGTTGAACAAGGCACTCACGATGAATTGATACTCCTGAATGGCGAGTATACTGAACTATTTAATATGCAAGCTAAATGGTATAAACAAAAAGAAATTGAATACAACTAATACCTGTAGCGTGGCATTGGAGCAAAAAGACAAAGATAAAAAAGTACATCATATCAAATAAAATCGTCATGTTTCAATAGGATCATAGTGATTTTTTATGTAGCAAATATTAGTCTTGGGAAATTATTAAACTTTTCTCTTCTAAGGAAGGTTTAATAATATCACGATATATTTCATGACCGTATTAACAAATAGTTGGTTCAAATGAGATACACGGCTGATTCAGCAACTGAAGGGGTTAAAGATTACTCCTCAGAGTTAGTACTACTGTTGTTCAACAGTCAGATAAACTAGTAGGATAAGTGATGGAAAAATTCCACGTATTTTTCTTCTAGCGTTTTAAAGCGGGCATTGTCATTACGGAAAATAGTTGTTATCAAAAAGGAAGAAGGTTCTATAGTAAAGGTGGCTATGGTGATATTTATTATACTTATGATGAAGGTAGCAACCTCGTTCTCGATGAAAAGGACATAGAGGGAAAAAATGCTCAACTAAATGGACAGACTTATAAATTTCACCGAGTGTACACTAAAAGAGAACCTCGCATTCTTGGTTGTCATGATTGTAAGGCACTACTAAAAAAAGAACCCCCTGACGCTGAAGTAAGCTATTGTTGAGTATGAGAAAAAAGCTTCAAGAGATTGGGGAAATGCTGATTCAGCTAAAGAACTTAAAAATTAAAGGAATGAAAGTATGGATTTTGATATCCGAGAGATAAGAGAATACTATGACTCAAAAACACAAGACTATGAATTTAATAAATTAGTTAATTTTGGGGTAACTAAAAATTTTTTAGATTGGCTAGATGCCTTTTAAGGTGACATTTTAGCCACAACGTTATTATCATATCGTAATGAAAATACGTATAAAATCTCTGGAAAACCTGTGCAAAAAGTATGGCATGGAGGTAAGCAGTGGAGGACAATTCAAAAACTATTGGACAGAAGCGAGGTAAATAATATGACTTTTGAAGAAAAATTACAAGCATATGCAGAACTTGCGGTAAAGGTTGGTGTAAATATTCAACCTGGGCAATATTTATTAGTCAATACATCAGTTGATGCATTGGACTTCGCCCGTTTAGTTGTGAAAGAGGCTTATAAGGCTGGGGCAGGACGTGTTCATGTTAACTTTTCGGATGATGAAATGGATCTAGCTTACTTTGAGCATGCCTCAGATGAAGAATTTAATCGTTTCCCAGAATGGATAGTCAAAATGCGTGATGAGGTAATCGAACGTAAAGGAGCACTATTGTGGATTGATGCTGCAGACCCTGATAAATTAACAGGTATTTCAGCAGATCGTCTAGCTACCTATCAAAAGGTTTCAGGAGCTGCTCTAAGAAACTATCGCAACGCCGTCATGAAAAGTTTATTCGCTTGGTCGATTGTAGCCGTCCCTTCACCAAAGTGGGCATCGAAGGTGTTCCCGAGCTTAGCAGCTGAGGAACAAGTACCGGCATTATGGGATGCTATATTTAAAACAGTTCATATCGGTGAAGGCAATGCTGTTGAAAACTGGCGTGAACATGTAACAAATTTAGAATCTCGTGCGCTCCTTCTGAACAATAAAAAATATGCGAAGCTTCACTATACAGCGCCAGGTACTGATTTAACAATTGCCTTAGTGCCACAACATAAATGGATTACTGTTGGTGGTAAAACGCCAGATGATACAATCTTTATTGCTAATATGCCGACAGAAGAGGTTTATACGTTACCGATGAAACAAGGTGTAAATGGCTATGTAAGCAATACAAAACCATTGGTTTATCAAGGGAATATTATCGATGGCTTTAAACTGACATTTGAAGAAGGAAAAATTGTAAAAGCTGAAGCACAGGTAGGACATGATTTATTACAGCAGCTTATTAGTGTGGATGAAGGCTCATGCTATTTAGGTGAAGTAGCACTTGTACCGCATGACTCACCAATTTCAGCAGCGGGGATTTTATATTTTAAAACATTGTTTGATGAAAATGCATCGAACCATTTAGCAATTGGTAAAGCATATCCAACTTGCTTAGAAGGTGGAAGAGATTTAGAAAACGATCAGCTTGAAGAGTTAGGTGCAAATAATTCAGTAACACATGAGGACTTTATGATTGGCAACGGTGAGATGAACATTGACGGTATCTTACCAGATGGAACTGTAGAGCCAATTTTCCGTAAAGGTAACTGGGCATTTTAAGCTAAGCTTAATTAGTACATTAATACTCACGATGGTATTTAGTGTTTCATCTGCTTTTACTCAAAACTGAAAATTACCTGTCAATTGGAGATTCCTTGGCGGCTGGTCAAACACCATATCTACAGATTGATACAGGCTACAGTGATTTAATCGCCATGAGATTGGGGATGATCGGTCAATTGAGATATTTGAAGAGCTTTTTTTGCTAAATAAGGAAGCAATATCTGAAACTGTAGCTTTAAAATAAAGTTTGATCAAAAACACCTCACAAACCGGCATTTTACGATGTATAAAAAGAATCTATTTTGAAAAAAGATTGATCAAAATGGATTCTCCTCTATGAATTAGTATAAATTTTTTATAAAAAAGTTTGATCATTTTCTGCTTTGTGTTGTTTTATTGAAAAATAAAAAGCAAGTATACTAAATGTACACCTGCTTTTAAAATAGAATAAAATGAACTTTTAATTACTTACATATGGTGTTAAAGCAGGAATTCCATGATTGTCAGTAACTGCTTTTTTATGAGTCAACGAATAAACGTAATAGCCTACTAAATCTCCTGATATACTACCATTTGGAGAATAGTTTATTGTTTTGTAAGTTGGAATGCTTGATGGTACAGCTCCTTTAAATCCAAAATAGACCATTTTGTCACTATGGATATCATATACACCATTTTCCATGTAGTACTGTTTAACCAATTAACTGATCAAATATCTAAATAAGTTTTAGCAGCTAAGTAACCACCTAGTGAATGGCCAGTAAAATACCACTGATAACCGCTATACTGTGGACTTGAAGAACATGAATTACTCCAATCAATTCCCGGTATTGGTGAAAAATCGCTGCCACAATTATTTCAGAAATCGGAGAAATTGATCGGTTTAATCATCCGAAAAAGTTAGTAGCCTTTGCAGGAATAGATCCCAGTGTGTTTGAATCAGGTCGCTTTAAAGGCACAAAAAATCACATTACCAAACGCGGCTA
The DNA here is from genome assembly GCF_044763535.1 of Lysinibacillus sp. NPDC095746. Taxonomy (NCBI): domain Bacteria; kingdom Bacillati; phylum Bacillota; class Bacilli; order Caryophanales; family Bacillaceae; genus Lysinibacillus; species Lysinibacillus sp. NPDC095746. Next base: position 23,746 of record NZ_JBIWGL010000027.1, on the reverse strand, counting down.
GGGCTTTGCCATATGCTTTATACAGCTGTTCGTTGTTCTATTCGAGATAGTCGGAAAAAGAAAACAACACCTGAAACTATCGCACGAAATAAGCGATTACGAGCCTCCTGCGATTTAAAACGTGAGGAAGAAAAGCCATATAAAGTAGCTATTACTGCTTGTGCAAATAAGCTTTTACAATGGATTTATGCGATTTTAAAAACGAAAACACCATTCCAAGAAACCATGTAGTTACAGTATTTTTTAATACAACAAAAACCTTCCGAATTGAATTCGGAAGGTTTTTTGAGTTGCGCTTTTTAGTATAGCATGAAGTGTTTTTTAATTTAAAAGATTTTTATTGACAATCTATTAGCTGCTTTAGTTTTTAGAAGAAATCTAAGAGTTGCTGAGAAATAATTAGGTTGAGTGGATTCTATTATCGTTACAACTTAGTAAGATAATATTTCAAATTGTAAGGGAACAGTTATTCATTTAAACAAAGCAAATATATATCTTTAAGGTATTAATAAAAACAATTGGACAGATGCGAGGTAAATAATATGACGTTATAAGAAAAATTACAAGCTTATGCACAACTTTTGGTAAAAATTGGTGTAAATATTTAACCAAGGAGTTATTAATCAAGACATCTGTGGATGCATTGGATTTCGCACGTTTAGTTGTGAAAGAGGCTTATAAGGCTTTAATCGCTTGGTCGATGGTAGTAGTTTCTTCACCAAGGTGGGCATCGAAGTTGTTCGAACTTAGCAGCTGATTATGGGAAAAGCTGTTCGTAATTGGTGAAGGCACTACTAATTTGTCCCTGAGGTAAAGTTAAGATATTTTGATCAAACTTTTATAAAAAAGAATGTTCATTCAAAAAGAAAAGAATCCGTTTTGATTAATCTCTTGTAAAAATGGATTTATATTATTGACTCCAGAACCTAGATTTACACAGTTTTTACCAAACTTTTGAAAAAATGAGTTTTAATAGCTTGATAATTTATTTAAAATGATTTATTCTTGTATCAAATGATACGTTTATCTATCAAAAATTCCTACTTTATACAAAGAAAGGAGTGAACGATGAAGAAAAACTAATTAACGGAATCAAAGTTTAGGAGGTAAATATATGAGTGATAAAAAACCCCATTTTTTTTTATCATATCGTGAAGAAAAAGCGTATGAAAAGTGGTCAAGAGAAATTTCTGAGAAACCTATACAGAAAGTATGGTATGAAGACAAGCGAGCGGATGATAAAAAACAATTGGACAGAAGCGAGGAAAATAATATGACGTTTAAAGAAAAATTACAAGCATATGCAGAACTTTTGGTAAAAGTCGGTGTCAATATTCAACCAGGGCAATACTTATTAGTCAATACATCTGTGGATGCCTTGGATTTCGCCCGTTTAGTTGTGAAAGAGGCTTATAAGGCCGGTGCAGGACGTGTTCATGTTAATTTTTCGGATGCGGAAATGGATCGTGCTTACTTTGAGCATGCCTCAGATGAAGAATTTAATCATTTCCCAGAATGGATCGTCAAAATGAATGATGAGCTGATCGAACGTAAAGGAGCACTATTAATGATAGATGCTGAAGATCCTGATAAATTTACAGGTATTTCAGCCGATCGTCTAGCTATCTATCAAAAGGTATCAGGAGCTGCTCTGGGAAACAATCGCGACGCCGTAATGAAGGATTTAATCGCTTGGTCGATGATAGCAGTTCCTTCACAAAAGTGGGCATCGAAGGTGTTTCCGAACTTAACGGTTGAGGATCAAGTACCAGCATTATGGGAGGCTATTTTTAAAGCTGTTCGTATCGGTGAAGGTAATGCTGTTGAAAAATGGCGTGAACATGTAGCAAATTTAGAATCTCGTGCGGTCCTACTGAACAATAAAAAATATGCGAAGCTTCACTATACAGCGCCAGGTACTGATTTAACAATTGCATTAGCACCACAGCATAAATGGATTACTGGAGGTGGTAAAACGCCAGATGATACGATCTTTATGGCAAATATGCCGACAGAAGAGGTTTATACGTTACCGATGAAACATGGTGTAAATGGCTATGTAAGCAATACAAAGCCATTAGTTTATCAAGGAAATATTATCGATGACTTTAAATTAACGTTTGAAGAAGGAAAAATTGTTAAAGCCGAAGCACAGGTAGGCCATGATTTATTACAGGAGCTTATGAACGTGGATGAAGGCTCTTGCTATTTAGGTGAGGTAGCACTTGTACCACATGAATCACCAATTTCAGCATCGGGGATTTTATATTTTAATACATTGTTTGATGAAAATGCATCGAACCATTTAGCAATTGGTAAAGCTTATCCAACTTGCTTAGAGGGTGGAAGAGATTTAGAAAACGATCAGCTTGAAGCGTTAGGTGCCAATATTTCAGTAACACATGAGGACTTTATGATTGGCAACAGTGAGATGGACATCGACGGTATTTTACCAGATGGAACTGTAGAGCCAATTTTCCGTAAAGGTAGCTGGGCATTTTAAGTTTTTGATTTGAAGAAAGGGAGTAGAGCAGATGAAACGATTACTAAGCATAATTGGTGCAACTATATAGTTGTTTCATCTACTTTTGCTCTGACTGAAAAACTACCTCTTTAATTAGAAGTAAAATGCATTCAAAGGAGATAGGCCAATGAATTTCTGGGAAGTTGTTTTGATAGTTGTAAATTTTAGTCTATTGAGTTGGATACTGTTAGTAGGCAGAGAAACGAAAAAGTGGTCTAAATTAGCTACTTTGGTTGCCGTTGTAATGGTTACAGTTCAGCTATTGGCAGAAGGTTTTAGATGGCAAATGATTCCGGCATATGTATCCCCAGTTATCTTGATTTTATGCTATTTATTAGCTGGGCAGAAAAAGCGCTTTAGAAGCTGGGGTATATTCATAGTTAAGACTTTGTTATTGTGCATTTATTTGTCTGTAGCAGTTGCACTACCCTTACTTATGCCAGTATTTTCATTTGAAGAACCAACTGGCCCACATAGGGTCGGTACGAAGCTATTTCATTGGGTTGATCATCAGAGAAATGAACCGTATTCGAAAAATCCAACCGATAGACGCGAACTGATGGTACAAATTTGGTATCCTGCGGCTGAAGAAAGCAAGGGGGATCGAGAACCTTATATTCGTAACATAAATGAGCTCTCCAAGGGGTTGGAAAAAACATTGTCCATTCCTGCATTTGCATTCAGCCACATGGGTTTGGTAAAATCTCATTCGTTTATGGATTTACAACTCTCAGACTCAGAGAATCATTATCCGATATTACTTTTCTCTCATGGTTTTAATGGTTTTCGTAATCAAAACACGTTTCAAGTTGAGGAGTTGGCTAGTCAAGGATATATCGTTTTAAGTATCGATCATACCTTTGATGCTGCAGCTACCGTCTTTCCGGATGGTCGAACTGCTTACGTACAGCCGGTTAATTTAACGGATGACAAAGGGGATAGCCACATAAAATTATGGGAAGAAGATGTCACCTTTGTGCTTAATCAGATCGAGAAACTTAACCAAAACGATGAGAGCGGCTTCTTTACAGGAAGGCTCGATACCTCACGAATTGGAATGTTTGGGCACTCTTACGGTGGAGCTACCGCAGCCCAAATACTTGCAAAAGATTCTCGACTCAAAGCAGCTATCGATATGGATGGCACATTGTATGGGGAAATTTTACCTGAAAGTGGGATTGGAAAACCATTTCTGCTCATGAGTGCAGAAGAGCCTGATGAAGCAGATCCCTATAAAGTGAGGGAGCGATATGAACGTGGGTTAGCTGGCGGTGGTATGTCAATGCTCATTCCTCATACGGATCATACAAGCTTCACTGATTTACATTTGTTCTCCCCTCTGTTGCAGAGCCCAGGTGAAAATCCAAAGGAAGTTCATCGCATTATTAACGAATTCAGCCTGGCATTTTTTGAACAGTATGTAAAACAGAAGGATGACGGCTCAACCCTTAAAAGGCTGATGACCAAATATCCGGAAGTGAATTTTAAAGTAAACCGATAACCTTATGCAGAACCAACTTTATTAAAAAATATTCTGCAATTAAATGAAGTACAAACGGAGTTCATCGTGAGAAATTGCTTAAAGAAACGCAAGTAATGTCATCATTGTCTCTCTTGATTTAATTTCTTCATTGTCATTTAAATAATGAAATGCTAAATATAGAACATTCAAAGTACTATCCGTTTCAGTGTAATTCTTTTTGAAAAGCTACATTCAACAACTGGACACTTTGTTTTAAATGATTTATGCTAATTTCAAATGATATGTTTATCTATCAAAAAATGGCGACTTTATACAGAAAAAGGGAGAGATTAATGATGAAGAAAGAATTATCAGCGTTGAAGGAAGCGAGATTTAATGCAATTCTTGATTCGGCTACTATATTGCTTGTTGAAAATCCTACTGCTTCGATGAATGAAATTGCGGAATATGCGGGAATTGGGATTGCTACACTTCATCGCTACGTCGAAAGCCGAGAGAAATTGATGCTGTTCTTGGGCCATCGCGCTATACAACTGGTAAGTGAAACCGTAAACCAGATTCCTCTGGATGAGGAAAGTAGCGAAAACTATATCCCGAAACTCATTGAAGCATTAATCCCCTTAGGTGACAAAATCTATTTTTTAGGTCATGATGCATCTGTATTTAACAACAAAGAATTAGGTGAAGCCGAAGTGAAGGTAAGGGAACCCATACGACGCGTTATTGAGCTGTTACAACAAAGAGGTTACCTTCAGCAAACGGTTAGCAGCGAATGGATTTTGAATACGCTTTATGCCCTGCTTTTCCATACATGGGAACAGGTACATGAAGGTAATGTGCCTAAAAATTCGGCTGCAGAGCTTTTTTTAAATACGTTTTATCATGGTTTCAAAGCTAAGGACGAGTCGAGAGGGGATTGAACTGATAAAACATAAGAAAAGGAGTACTAGGAAATGAATCAATTCACTATTGTAAAGGCTGATCATCGATCTATGGTCGGCGCCAAGCTAAATGTAATGGCATTGGAATACATGGCGTTTCCACTTGCAGGAACAGAGGACAAGAACAAAGTTGAAGGAACATTTCGTACCCTATGGCGGCAGGAGAACAATCGTTTTAGTCATCAATACGCTTATGAAGCTCAAATGGACGGGAAAACTTTAGGGATGATTACTTGCTATCCCATACCTGTTTTAAATCGTCTTCCATGGCCAACGTTTAAACAGTTGTTTTCATTCCGAAAGCTGGGCCTCGTTATTTATAACGTTCTGAATATTAAAATGTTTTATTCCATGATCACCATGAAGGAGGGAGAAGATGACGAGTTTCACATCGGAACAATCGCCTTATTGCCCGAAAGCCGGGGACTGGGAGTAGGTACCAGGCTGCTTGAGTTTGCCGAAGAACAAGCCTGCCTGCAAGGCTTTGCCAAATGCTCTCTGACGGTAAAGAAAGAGAATCATCTTGCCATTAAATTGTATCAGAGGATAGGCTACCAAATTACAGGTGAAATCAATAAACCAAAGTTATCGTTGTACAAAATGGTTAAAAATTTATAAAGCAGGGTTCAATAGAAGTGTATCCTACCAGTTCAAATAACTGGGAAGAAATAAGTGGGCAATATCATAAAGAGTTCTGTAACTTTATGGCAGAGTTTGATACTCTCGGATTAAAATTTTTAAAAAAAATCCAATCATATTCTCTCTATTACACTGAATCTAATTTTAGGAGGTCAATATATGATGAATAAAAAAATTCCATTAATAATGGCGACAACGTTAGTATTTTGCGGATCAGTTTCAGGATTAAATATGACTAAACCGGCATTAGCAGCAGAAGACAGTAATGTACAAGATGTAAACATTCTCCCATATAAAATATCAGAAGAACTAACTCGAAAAATTGAGGAAGCTTCGCCATCGGATGTATTCTCAGTAATTGTTAATTTTAATAAAATACTCAACAAAGAAGATTATGCGAAACTTGAAAAGGACATTGGCGAATTTTCAAGAAGATATACTTATGATACCGTTATTAGTGGTTTTGCTGGAGATTTAACCAAAGAACAGCTTATATTGTTAAATAAAACATCGTTTGTCACACTTATTGATGTAGACCAGATAGTAACAAATTATGATGATATCATTGTTGAATCAACTTTTAGCAAGGATAGAAGTGGATGGATCGGTGAATTTTCTGACTATCCACATCAAGATAAAGTTCGTTATAAGCTCCAATTCTCCCTTAAGTCACTACCTAAAGAGCTAAACAATAAACGGAAAGGTCTATACGTAAGTGGATATAATGGAAGTGACGATTTATTTATGTTTGTTAAAAAGAAATTGGATACAAATGATCGGCTAAAACCAAATACAAAATATAGTGTGATATTTGATTTCGATATAGCCACAAATGCAAGAGATGAAATAGGTGTAGGGGGATCTCCTGGTAAAAGTGTGTTTGTGAAAATTGGTGCAACCAATACGGAACCGATCCCAGTTATGGATGAAACAGGATTTTATTTAATGAATATTGATAAAGGGAATCAAGGAGTAGAAGGTAAAGATGCATTTATTATTGGGGACTTGCAAAAAACGACAATAGATAGTGAGAAGTATGAGGTAAAACCTTTTAATAATAAACAACGCCCATTTATCGTTGAAACGGACAAGAATGGAGAACTATGGTTATTTATTGGCACGGATTCCGCTTTTGAAGGTGTTACGAGTATTTATTATCCTCGTATTAAAGTGACCCTAAAAGAAGTGAAAGAATAGAAAAACCTGAGAATAAACGAGGAATCTAATTCCATTAGAGGTGTAACAACAGCAGTAATTTGTTGTTCACTTAATACGGCAAAGAAAGGCATATGCTACGCCAGTCAAAAGTTTAATGATTTGACGAATGAAATCAATGAAGTCAAATAATAAAAAGTTTCAGTTGATTAATGACAAGAAATTAGGGGGCAAATGCCATGAAAAAAATACTTTTTATCCCCATGCTTTTAAGTTTCAGTATAATAAGTGCATGCTCTGATAAAGAAGAAACACCTCATGTGCCGAGCAAGCCACAAGAGGAACAACAATCTAACGTGCCGGGCAAGCCACAAGAGGAGCAAGAATATAACGAACCAAACAAGTCACAAGAAGAGCATCAATCAAACGAAAAACAGGAACCGTCCAAAACAAATAAGGGAAACATAGAAGTATCTCTTACACAGGCTGGTGTACTAAAAAATATTAAGAGCCAGCTTAAAACTAATTTATCTATAACTTTACCAAAAGGGCTTCCGATATCAGATGGTACATTTTTAACTGCAACAACGAAGGCCGAAGCTAACCAAGTTGAAATACTATTTTTTGAAAGTAAAAAGTATTTGCCAATTAATGATCCGAAGCTTAAAAATTCAAAAACAGCTACTGTAATTGCAAGACTAGTAGTAAAGCAATATCAGAATGCTAAAGAAGCAAATGAGCAAATTGCTTTTGTGAACTTTAGTCAAAATGGGGGTCAAGAGGTTGATCTTGGCTATAATATTAAAGGTTATCAGGATGCAGGAGCTGGTTCTTTATGGACTGGTTGGAATGAGGGTAGATGGGCAATTGAAACACATACACGAACAGACAATCCAGAAGCAGGTGTGAAACTTGCAAAACAGGCAGTCCAATTTCTAGAAACACATATGCTACCAATTCCAAAACAAAACGGTTTTGCACGCTTAGATGTATATAAATCAGGGAGTTTGATTGTTTGGCAAGACGAAAAACTTGTTTATACGCTTGATTCAATTAAAGAGCCAATTAAAGCACTTGAAATGACTGCAGCTTTTTACCATTAGCGAGGTTCCTTCATAGGATATCTGTTTTAGTTATGAGTATGGTAATAAAGACATTTGGTTTAGATAGAATCGCCAAACGGATGTTTTGTATTAAAACTTTTTTAGTCACGTTAAGCGCCTGAGTTGAATCGACACAGGCGCTTTTCAAGTTGTTAGGAATTGCCTATGAGAGAGAACAATTTGTAAAAGATCATTACATGCAGGGAAAATGATTTAAATGCCTAGCGCGGTTTCTGTAATGGATATTGTATGAGTAAGTTAGAATTTTGCAACATCTGGAAGCGTTAAGATAATCTAACATATGTAAAGCATGAAGAGTTATTATGTAGTACGAGTGTGTATGTAAGAGCAGTACCGTGTAGCAGATGTTAGCTTGGAATAAATAAATTGGGAAGCAATAGCATCGTTTTTAAGGTTATAGTAGTCCCGTGCAAAACTATACAAGTTTTCTACATGTTTATATATTTTGATTCTACATAACAGAAAGGCAGTAGTAACAAGGTACAGATCCTTGTTACTACTGCCTTTTTCATGAAAGTAACAGCTATTGGATATAATACAATTTCTTGAAGTAGTAATACTAATGCGTTTCCGTTTTAGTTTTAGAAGAGATCCAAGGATTGCATGAGAAAAATTATATAAAGATTTAGTGGATTCTATTCGATATTCAAATAATTTCCATAGTTTAATTCGAGATGTAGCTTTTCCTATCGTTACAATTTAGTAAGATTATATTTCCAATTGTAAGAGGACAGTTATTCATTTGAACAAAGAAAAAATATATCCTTAAGGTAATAATAAAACCAATGAGTTTTCTACTAGCAAACCTTATTGGTTGGGAGGAATGTTGATTACTATATTTTGTAATTATGGTTTAAATAAAAAATCTAATTATGGTTTATTATCTACAGATTTAATAGAGATACTTGTAGATTACAAAAATTAAGAAAATCCAAAAAATCAAATGGATATTGAACTTTTATTAAGTTCCTAAGGAGAAAAAATGGAAAAGTGTGAGTTAATTAAATTAGTACTTATTGATTTAATGGGGGAGATGGAAGCCTCAATACAATCGGTTAAATGAAAATTGCGAAGGTGTGATGCACACAATTAATTTTGGGGATTTTTAATACTATAAATATAATTATATTAGGAGAATTAAAATGAATAAACTAAATTCGTATACACGAATAGATATTATGGATTACTTACGAGGATTTGCTTTGCTGGGAATACTTATTGTAAATAGTTACCAGATGTTAGGTTATTTTTCTGATAGCGAGTTACACGGTGCACTATATTCAATATTTAATAGAAAATTTTACCCTATTTTATTCTTTTTATTTGGATCTGGTTGCTATCTTTTTATGAATCAATCTAAACAAAAAGTAAACAATAGATACCCTTTGTTTTTACGCAGAATCTTTTTTTTATTTGTATTAGGACTTATCCATACATTTTATGCACCGCCGGGAATTCAAGATGTATTAATGGTTTATGCTGTACTCGGCCTGTTAATTGTAATATTTTTCAAAAGAAATAAATGGACCAACTTAATAGTAACGGTTACACTAATGGCCTTATCTATAGTTACAGCTCTTTGTCAACCATATTATGGTGAGTTTATAGTATGGCTATACACTCTATCCTACATAAGTCAATGGTTTGCACTGGTGATGCTAGGCTATACGATGGGACAATTTAAATTTTTTGAAAATGTCTATGGAAAATTAAAGTATATTTCGATTTTTTTAATCGCTAATATTTGTACTTATGTATCTTTATTTTATGCAAGGAAGTTAATTGAGATTCCTAATGTAGGAGCTGAAATACTCGAAAGTTATACGGTTGCTTCTATAATTGCTAGCAGTCTTCTTATTATTTTACAATGGGACAAGGTAAAAATGATATTAACTCCATTAAAGTTCTATGGACAAATGTCTTTAACAAATTATCTTGCACAAAGTGCTTTACTAATTGTGTTTAGTATCATAATTGGTTTTACACCTATTAATTCATTAATTGTGTGCTTTATAATCCACGCTATTTTAATTACTTTTAGTATTGTTTGGTTAAAGTGTTTTAAAATGGGACCAGTTGAATGGTTATTAAGATATTTTACATATTGGAGTAAAATTCCCAATAGGAAGAGATCTGTAAGAAACAATTTAGAAAGTGTTTAAATGTTTAATCACTTTATTTAGAAGTAAAATGCATTCTAAGGAGACAGGCCAACTGCTACAGCTAACGGGGGGGATTTGTGCGAAAAGGATTTCAAGAATAAACAAGCTTTAAGAAGTTATCTATCATATTCAAAAAAGAACATGTTTTGATCAATAATTTTACTATAGTTATTTTTAAAACAAGAACTAGGGCTGATTTCTATTATTGAGCGCTGTCCTGGGGGCGGTCGATAAGACCACGTGTCTTAACTCGCTCTAGAGTATCATCTATGACGTTAAGGCAAAAGAAGTAGCTAGGTCTTCACTTCAATCAATCGCGGATTAATTTGTTTTTCATCTCTGTAAAAAACAACAGATTATCCGACATTATATATTATAAATACAACATATATTCTCGCACCCAATTTATTATCATAACAAAATATTCCCGTTAAGAAAATTAAGAGAGAGGGAATGCACGTTCTTATTTTACCACAGAATTTATCAAATTGAAATGTTCAAAGTTAAATAGCTATAAGGGGTTTCAATGCAAACCTTATTTTTCACTATCTTATCAAGTAGAATCCTGAATTTATCGCGTACTCAAAGTAATTTACTTTAACAGGGGTATAGGTATTTTTAGTAATATGAAAAGATCAGGTTCGACTAGGAGCCTGATCTTTTATCGTGTTATTCCCAAGTTTGATCTAGCTTATCGCTGTAAAATTTAATGGCCTTGCTATATTTTTTTATACCTTTATGATTAGTAGTTTGAATTACTATGTTTAATAAAGTTTCCATAGCCTTTGAATGCTCGCTAAGATTATAAAGTGTCATCGCATAGAAAATCTTTAAATGTTCGGCTTCTGGAAACTCACTTAAGGCCTGTTCTAGTATACGTTTTGACTGTTCATATTGCCCTAATGCACGATAGGTACTACCTAATCCTAAATAAGCATCTACTAAAAATTCGGGTTTAAGCCCTAATTGAATCGCTTTTTCATAGTGAGGGACGGCCTCTTGTTCTTTTCCTAGTGAATCATATGTCCATGCACATTGAAATTGGTAATATCCATTTTCAGGCTCGTCTTTAACTAAAGCAACCATTAATTGATTTGCTTCTTCCAATCGACCATTCTCTCTTAATGTAATGACTTGTTGTACTCGCTTATCCATTTTTTGTATCCCCTATCTTTCTATTTTTTCTAATATTTAATAATTTTAAACTTTTGAATTCATAATGTATACTTGGTTCAAGTATTAAAAATTTCACTTTTCTATATTATCAGGCATATTAAATAGATAAATATATCTGTACGAAATCGACAACAACGAAGTGGCTCAACGTTTGTTTTTTAATTAATAATAATAATGGGGTGAATAAGAATGCTTGATCGTTCTATGGAGAAAACACGGGAATGTTAAAAAGAAAGGGAGTGATAGTAAGAAGAGTACAATGTGAAGCTCTTCGATATAAAAAGAAAAGAGGACGATTATAATGAATAATTATCAAAGCATCTTTAGTGAAGGATTTGATTTAAAATATTGTGTGAAGGGACAAGGTAAGCCGATATTGGTGGTGGGTAGCAGTATATATTATCCGCGCTTGTTCTCGGAAAATTTATATAGACATTTTCAATTTATCTTCTTAGATCATAGAGGTTTTGTGAAGCCTCCACGTTCTTTAAAGCAAGAAGATTATACTATAGATAAAATTGTTGAGGATATCGAAACAGCAAGACAATGGCTAAAGCTTGATGATTTCATCATATTAGGACATTCTGGGCACGCATTTATGGCTTTGGCATATGCCGTAAAATATCCTCAGTATGTTCAGAAGGTCATTTTACTAAATTCAGCACCGACAAACAGTCAAGAGAGACAGCAGCAAAGTTTTTCATTTTTTAATGAGACTGCTAGTGCTGAACGTACAAAGCAATTCGAGCATGATATTGCTTTTTTAGAGAAGGATATTCACAATGATCCTGAAAGACGATTTGTGCATATGTGTATTCGCATGGGGGCACATAGCTTTTATGATTATACGTTGGATGCTGCTTATATGTGGGATGGCGTCTATACAAATATGGAAGTTATTGATTACCTTTGGGGTGTAGCTTTTGCTGAACAAAATCTAATCCAATCTATGGCTCACTTAAATAAACCTATTTTTGTAGGGTTAGGGAAATATGATTATTTAGTCGCTCCTGTTTCGCTCTGGGATGTCATTGATGATTCAAATGACAATGTAAAGAAGGTCATTTTTGAAAAAAGTGGCCATAACCCAATGTTTGAACAACCGGCTATTTTTGATAGAGAACTGATTGATTGGCTTAATGAATAAATGGCCATAATTTCAACTAAAGTTTGATGAATAGCCTATACTAAATAAAAGGTACCCTATAAGATTGGCACTAAAAAAGTCCCTCTTATAGGGTAATTTAGTTACATGAAATATGACTAGTGGAACTTTCAAAAAACGGTTTGATAATTATTAATTACGAGAAGTGAACGTAAGTGCCATCTTATCTAATACAGTAGCTATTATAATCCCGACTGAATATCGAACCAAATCCGCTACAAGAAAGCCTTTGCCAAGTATTAAAGCCCCGAGCGTATTCCCACGAATCTGATTAATCCAGTGTCCCCGATACAACTGGCTAAACTCTATGCCGAAGCTAAACAAAAAACTGAGCCAAATGGCTGTTAGGGTACTCTTACGCACTAGCAACAATCGAAATCCGAAGTAGACCATCATAGCCCAAAGCATGTCTCCTGCGTTCTGCGCTACTAATGACGGAAGTAGAAGACTCCATTTTCTAGATGCTAAACCTAAAAAGATGGTGATCACAATAGCTATCAAATAACCTATTTGCATTTTAAGGAAGTGTAAGTTGTTAGATTTATGCTCTTTAGTCAATAGAATCACTCTTTCGGTTGTTGATATTCATTCATTATCGCATATTTAATGTCCGAAAGATTGATGTGTACTTTATTAACAAATAATTTAGTTCACCGTGTATTCTTCTTTAAGTAAACCGTATATTTCCAAATCTACAACTCCTTTACCGGACCAGAATGTAGCTTGTCTTATAAGTCCTTCTTGTGAAAAACCATTTTTCAAGAGCACCTTTTTAGATGCCTCATTTAATGGCATAACCTCAGCCTGTATGCGATTTATATTCACTTCCTCAAATAAAAAATTGACAATTATTTTAACCGCATCTGTCGCAAGGCCCTTACCCCAATAGTTCTCTGCTAAAAAGTAACCAATCGTAACCATATTCACTTTTTGATTAAAATCCATTGCTTCTATAATGCCCACTAATTGATCGCTATGTGACTTTTGAAAAATGCCCCATTTAACTCTCGTTTTCTTTTGATAATCCCTGTCAAAGTGTCCAATCATTTTACGTACTGTTTGGATATTATGCTTCGGGATTATCCCACAATAGTCAAAGACTTTTTCATTATCATAGATTGCAAATAATTCTGGTAAATGAGCATCTTCAATTTTCTTTAGCACAATATTTTCGGAGCTTAATAATGGGAACTCTGCAAACACTTTTTCGATATTCATAGCGTACTCTCCTTATTTTTTACGTTTTTTCGTACATTATATTGTAGAAATGATTGGAAACCAATCTCTTTTTAGAAGGAGCTTTAAATAAATCAATCTAAGCATCTAAATGGTGGGATGTATGACTTATGTAAAGTTGATTGGAGACTGGGCGACACCTTGAGAATTCGCGTCACAGATGAGCATGGGGGAAGCGACAGCAACAAATTATGGTGATTATTGAAATAAAAACATATTGAAAGGTATCCCTTAGTTCTGTATAATTTTACTATATTATACAGAAAGTGAGTGATTTATGATGAAAGTCAGCTCTATTTTTCCAACAAACCAATATAAGGTGTGGAAGAAGTACGAATAATAGATTCTTCTGCACGAAACCGGAGGAATTAAAATGTATAGTAATTACGGACCTTTATGTACAGAACTTTATGATTTGACAAAACCAGTTGGATATTCTATTGGTGGGGATATTGAATATTATCTTGAACGCTTAAAAGGAACAGAAGGAAAAGTACTTGAAGCGGGAGCTGGCTCTGGACGCTTCTTAATTCCTTTACTTGAAAATGGATACGATGTTGAAGGAATTGACTACTCACCTGAAATGTTAGATTTATGCCGAAAACACTGTATTGAAAGAGGGTTCAAGACAAATTTATATGAAGGTAACTTAAGCAATTTTTCATTAAACTCAAAATATGAAGCGATTGTTATGCCGACAGGTTCGTTCTGTTTAATCGAGAATTCCAAAGATGCGATGGATGCATTATTATGTATGTATAATCATTTGATCCCCGGAGGACGCCTAATTGTTGACATGCTTTTACCTACAGACTGGCGAACAGGGGAAATTATTTCATCCTACTATGAAATTTCGCAAGAGGACGGAATTGCAATAGAAAGAAAAGCCGTTGAAATGAACTGGATCGAGCAATATACGCTAACCGTTTTAAAATATGAAAAATGGCGAAATGGTAAATTAATTGATTCAGAGTTACAAAGATTCCCATTAAGATGGTACGGAATAGAAGAATTCAAGCTTATATTAACAAATATAGGTTTTTCTAATATTACTTGCTCGGCTGAATATGTTTATAATAAGAAGCCTTCAAAAGAGCATTCATTAATTACATTTGAAGCTGTTCGTAAATAAATTTACCTGCTAGATTTTAGCTCAGAAAGTAGCTAATATCTAGCAGGTTTTTAGATTTAATCAATTCTTTTTTCTCATACCTTGTCCAATGCTACAGATTCCTGTACCGTTGATCGCTTAAAGTTAAATTCATTCCAAATCGAGTCTTTATCATCCAGCAGTTCTTTTCCTTTCCAAATGATATCGTTAATTTTACCTTCGTAAGCAATGGCTCGACCAAATGCAAATGAAATAAAATATTCATTCCAGGATTGGAAGATAGGGCTGGCGGCGTTAGCAGCTCTTTCTATATAGTTCCATGCCTGGTCTTCTGTTAAATAACCAACTATGTAGCTCCATCTTGCTATATTTATAGCTCGTTCAAAATCCCATGCAGCAATAGTGTTTACCTGGTCAAAATCGGATTTCGTAAAGGAAAGCCTTTTCATCATCCCTTCTTGGGCGGATTCATAGCATTCCTGCGATTTCCCCACTTCTTCCTCTGTAAAAGACTGACCCGTTTTCAATGCCAGAAGCAGCTCATTAAACTTCGTACGGTGTCCTTCCGATAGCAGCCATTCCAGGGTTTGTACAGCCTCCTCTGTATTATTAACCTCCCAGGCAGCAGAAAGGCCATCTTTCAAAATTTCAGGATTTTCCATCACCTGCAATGTCCGTGGCGACTCAAGTCGATAAAGAGCAAGGATGGCGCCGTAGGCAAGCAAATGCTCTTTCTCCTTTGGTAAACGGTTAGCCATCTCCATTTCTGTTCGTTGTTTTTTATTCTTTTTATTAAATACATTGACCGCTATAGACATACCCACGAAAATTAAAACTATAATTCCTACAATAATTAGAAAAATCTTCAAACCATCACGTTCCTCTCCATTTTTTTAATTTTGTACAGTTTAAATGAGAATCTCTCACTTCCAATAAATTATAGTAAAATTATACATCTTAAGTAAATGATATACAATAAGACTATTTAATTACTATTCATCGATTGTAAGTTTTTGTATGAGTGATAGAAAGGAATTAAAGAAAGGAGACATGGAGCGGAAGTTGGCTCTGAACGTTTCATAATGTTGAAGTTTGTTCATTTGAAATTTTGATTCATGAAGAGGTGAAAATAATGACATCACTAACAAGTGAAGATGGAAATGATAAGTATAATCCATTTTTTTCTTGCTTTATTTTTACTGTAAAAAGGAAAAATATGATTGTTTATATTTCGATGAAGAAAGAAGGGTTATCCATGCATAAAGATATGAATTATGGTAGCGACTTTAAATATATTCCAGCAACATCGATTTGGAGTGGAGATGGTGTAGAAGTATTGCCTGATTTATACCAGCATACGATTCAAATCGTTAATATCGTACTCTACGGTGAACCTCATAAGAAAGAGTTCGTATTAGTTGATGCAGGCATGCCAAAAAGTGCAAAGGAAATTATTTCAATAGCCGAGGAGAGATTTGGATCAAATAGTCGACCTAAAGCAATAATTTTAACGCACGGACATTTTGATCATGTTGGGGCGATAATTGATCTAATTGACTATTGGGGTATGCCGGTTTATGCTCACACATTAGAATTACCTTATTTAACTGGTATGAAAAATTATCCTGAAGCTGATCCTGTTGTCAATGGTGGCTTAATAGCGAAAGTATCATCAATTTTCCCGAATGAAGCCATAAACTTAGGAAACAATGTTGAGGCGCTTCCGTCAGATGGAAGTATTCCATATATGGATGGTTTTCGTTGGATTCATACGCCGGGTCATACGCCAGGGCATATATCTTTATTTCGTCAAGAGGATCGAGCGTTAATTGCTGGAGATGCATTTGTTACGGTTAAACAAGAATCGCTCTACAAAGTGTTGCTACAAAAAAAGGAAATTAGCGGACCGCCACGATATTTCACGACGGATTGGCAGGCAGCTTGGGATTCCGTTAAAAAATTAGAAGCATTAAAACCTTCAGTTGCTATTACAGGACATGGATTACCGATGAAGGGGGAAGAGCTTGCTAGCAATTTGCATAAGTTAACGACTGAATTTGAGCAGATTGCTTTACCTAATCACAGCAAATTTTTGAATTAACATATTAAAACTATGTAGGACGTAGAAATAAAATGAAGATAACGTTCTAGATAAGAAAAAAGCGGCACTTCCAATTGATCATTGTGTTTAACAATTGAAGTGAAGCTGATACTAAATTTCTGATTAAATTGTCGTATTTTTCTTGTTCACCTCAATGTTATTTTCAGGAATAATAAGTCTTTATCAGTCATGCTTGATATATCTATCATTATTTAAAATAGAAAAGGCTGTAGCAAATAAACTTGCTACAGCCTAAATTGGTTCATGCCCCTTGATGGCGCAATATCATATATTTTATCATAAGATACTTTATTGTAATATATTTTGTTTTTTACAACATTTCAATAATAAATAAAAAGCCTATTGACAAAAAAATGCAAAATCGTTATATTCAATTTATTCAACGTTGAATATAAAAAGGTGATTATTATGACAAGGCTATTAGTTCTTGCTATGTTAGGGCTAAAACCAATGACTGGCTATGATATTAAAGTAATGCTTGAATTAAGTGACGCGGAACGATGGGGTGGTGTGCTAATCGGCTCGATCTATAATGCTTTAAAGAAGCTTGAAAAAGATGGTTATATAGAGGTGGCTAGTATTGAATCCACAGGTCATCGACAAAAAGCAATTTATCAAATTACTGAAAAGGGCAGGGCACATGAGCAAGAATTAATTATCGAGGCTCTTGAAAAATCCTCTGTAGTTTATCCTACAACTTTATATTCTGGTGTGTCCTTTGCATTTAAACTGCCAAAAGCTAAAGCGGTGGATGCATTAGAAAAGCAGAAAATAATTTTGGAACAAGAAGAAAAGGCGATCAATGCTGGTTATGAGGCAAAATTAATTGCTATGCAAGGGAAACTACCAGCATTAACACAACTAGCATTTGATAATATGCTTGAAATTGTTCAAGTACAATCAAAATTTGTACATCAAGCTATTGAAATTATGAATAAAAGTGACTCTCTCGAAAGAGGGAGTTAAAAAATAACCATATATTCAACGTTGAATATACAATATTAACTAAGGAGAGAGAATATGAAGAAGCTCATTCATGCTAGCCAATTAACGAAAAATTATAAAGCTAACTGTGTCGTTGATCATATAACCGTTGACATTAACGAAGGTGAGATAGTAGCTTTAGTGGGTACAAATGGTGCTGGGAAAACTACTACGATTGGTATGCTTCTTGGCATTATTCCTCAAGACAGTGGAACGATTGAATACTGGACATCCGACTACAAAAAGAAAATAGGTACGCAGCTTCAATCAACCCCTTTTTTCGAAGGCTATTCTGTAGAGGATAATGTGAAATTATTTGGGGCATTCTACGGAATTTCACTGACAAAAAATGAAATTGATGAAAAACTCGCCACTTTCGATTTATTACATGTTAAAAAAACGCCTGCTATTAAATTGTCATTAGGACAGCAAAAACGGCTAGCAATTATCGTGACAACTTTGCATAATCCCAAACTAGTCATTTTGGATGAACCTTCTGCTGGATTGGATCCTAGAGGTCAAAGAGAAATTCAACAGATCATTAAACGCTTAAAAGATAGCAGGGTTGCCGTGTTATTTTCTTCCCACGATATGTTGGAAGTAATGAATGTAGCTGACAGAGTGTTAATTATGCATCGTGGGAAAATAATGGCGAATGGCTCACCAAGTGGTTTAATGGAGCACTATCAAACGCAAAATTTGGAAGAATTATTTTTTGAATTAACGAAGTGAGGAGCGAGAGGATGGGAGCTATTTTCGTATTAAATTTGAAATCTAATATAAAGGATATGTATTTACTTTTTTGGTCAATAATAATACCATTTGCGGCAATTATTGCGTTAAGGATATTTTTACCGAGCTATGCGGGAAATTATGTAGAAGGAATCATTGCCATTAGTGTATTTTTCTATTCATTTATGACCACTGCTTTTATAGCATTATCGCAAAGAAAAAGAGGCGTTTATAATTTACTTCATGCTACACCAATGCCTTTATGGAAATATATTGTCAGTATTTCTAGTGCTTGGGCTATAATAGCGATTATTTTATCCTATATCGTGCTTTTATTCGCTATCGTTATCAATCAACTAAACTTTTCTTTTAATAGCCTCTTATACATGACACCGATTATTCTAATAGCTTCGTTAAGTTTTGTTTTTTTAAGCTTTTTTATTTCAAGTCTCGTGAAAAATGAGGGACAATTAAGTATGACTGCAAATGTACTGATGATACCACTGCTCCTTTGTAGTAATGCATTTTTTACAATGGAAAAAGCGCCAAATCTAATACAATATATTAGTGTGATAAATCCATTTGAATGGTTTGTAAGTGGAATTAAAGCCTCTTTTCTAAATAATTTTAGTACATGGGGAGGATCTTTACTTCTTTTATTTGGATGCCTTGCTGTGACACTTATCATTTCCGTAAAAACATTCAAATATAGCGACCAATAATTATTATAGTACAAATCAAATGGTCATTTCAGATTGTAGATAAACTTGCAAATCCTCGCCCTTTACCACATTTGTGGGTAGAATAGGAGGATATAAAAGCGCAAAAGAGAATATTTTAGTAAAAACGCTAGAGAGGGCGATGGAATGAGTGAAACGTTAATTAGAATAGGAACTACTTATATTCCAGTCTGCAATGTTGAATTGTCATGTGAGTGGTATGTAGGTAAATTGGGAGCTGAATGTAGTTACCGAGATAGTGATAAGGCTATTCTTAATTTTGCTAATCAAAGCTTTTTTCTTGTTAGATCAATGAACAACCAAAGCTCAAATTTCATTGATTGCTATTGGAAAGAGCATTTTTCGATTACCTTTGAGGTAGACGGATTAAGTGCATTAGAGATGATTCATAAAATTTTTAAAGATAAAGAAATTAGAGTTGGAGAAATTGAAAATAGGGGGCATTCGGGAAGGAATTTTGTTTTTTACGATTTAGATTGAAATAAATTTGATGTGTGGAGTGAGCTGAGTCCTACTTATAAAGAAAAATACAAGGGCGATGAGTAAACCAATATGAAAAGGTTATTCCGTTTCCACTAAATTTCCCAGACAATTATTTGAAGGTGGGGAAATTTCGAGAAGGAGAGACAAAATTTTATCTTGCCCGATCGAGATAGAAATACGCTAGGAGTTTGTCAATAAACTATATAGAAACATTATTTCCTGAACAGAAGATTTATAGAGGGCCACTTACTATTATAAGTGACCCTTAGTAACAAAGCTTCGGAGGTGTAAGACTAAACCAATCTTACATTACTAACATATGATACGATGTTATTTTTGCATAGTTAATTGCCTGAGAAATAGTGAAAACTTCTATTAGATGGTTTCTAATACCCGCTGAAAGAAGTTAAAGCCTCAGGCGAATATCATTTTTATAGGCATAAATGCTGAAGGATTTAATTGTTCTGATTCTATCACAATACCAGTTAATCCTTTATCCGTTTTAGTTTCATGCCATTCATCCTTTTCTCAAAAAACTGCATCACCAGGCTGTACTTGATAGTATTGCGCCTGTTCATTTCTTACAAATCCTTCACCTTCAATAATTAAGAGCAGCTGGGGAACTACAGCTTGATGATAGCCAATAACACCGTTTTCTTCTAAATACATACACCCAATACTAGCTGATGCTTCAGTTTCAATAATTCTAGACATAATAAAACTTGACTTAAATTTTGTTATATTTTTGCCATTCTCTTTGGACAATTGATAAAATTTCATTTGATTCCTCCAAGCTTTAAATTATTTTTTCACAGCATGTACGTAGTGAATAGTTTCAAAGGCGGTTAAATAATCTTTTCGATTGTCAAAATAAAGCTCATTAATTGTTTCTGGCGATAAATGTTCGTAAATAAGCAGACCTGAGTTTTCTAACATTTTTTCCATTTCTTTATAAGTAAAACATGATTTCATCGGTTCACCACTTGCTGCAGCCATTTTTACCATGTTATCTACTCGGTTTGATATTCCTTGTTCTTTAAATAGTTTTTCATCTGCATAGTCCAACACTATCGAACTTCCTTTTGGTACATTGGCAAACAAATGATCAATTAAACTTGAAATTTCATCTTTCGTTAAATAATAGGAAACACCTAGTAGACTAAAGAAAGTTTTTTTATTGCCGAAGCCGCTATCCAATAGATTTTGATATGCAAACTTTTTTGAGAAATCCATGGAAACGAAATGTACATTACTTGGAAGCTTTAAATTAACTTCAGCTAATCTTTTCTTTTTAAATTCCTGTGTTGCAGGGTGATCAATTTCAAAGATTTCCAAAATGTTTTCAAGTTTCGGGTGTCTTAAGCTAAATGTATCTAACCCTGCTCCGAGTATGACGTATTGCTGTAAACCTAGCAAAACTTCATTCAGTAAAACTTTTTCACAATATGCTGCACGTGCCAAGGGTGTAGGGGAGAGCTGAGTTTGCACAATCCATTTTAATAGCTCTTCCGTTTGTCCATTTAGTTTTTCTGCGATTTCTTTGTTAAAAAACTGGATACCTTGAACCATATTTGTTTGAATGTCATGGAACTCTTGTTGTGTGATTAATTCTTGAGCTAGGTAGTCATCAAAAATTTTAGGGGTATCGAATTGACTATGATACGCTCTACTAAAAGCTGATATTAATGAAGTTAAACTAGATTCACCTTTGTTCATGCAAATACACTCCTTCAAAAAAAATAGGATTCCCCTGGCCAGGAGAATCCTATTGTACATAAAAATTATTTAAAAGTAAATTATTGCATAAATAACTTTTTTTGTCAAGTTTTCAGTACCGAGAAGCCATTAGATTTAGAAATTTCCTTAATCAAATTTTTGGATAAATATTTTCCCATTCGGTTGAATTTCTGCATAGAAAACTTCTTCGATTGATTGTATATTCTCCTTTTTTAATTCGTTGTCTAACCATTCTCTACTTTTTCCAACTTCCAGTAGATTTTGTGTCAATAGTTTCCCATCTGTGATAACTTCAATGGGGATAAAAATCGGAGGTGAAGGAGAGATTTTTAAATCTAACTTTTGCGTGCCTTGAAATTCAGGCTTTTTCAAAATACTAAGCATGCCATTTGGTTCTAATATTGCATAGTCAATTTCTGTAATTGAAAAAATTTGATATTGTCTAATCATCATCGTAAGATCATCAATATTTATTTTAGTGTTTGCTAAAGCTTTTCTATCTATTTTCCCTTTTTTGATAACGATTGTCGGTTGTCCATCAAGGAATGTTCTTGCTTTTCCGGATTTTAGTGCGATATAACTAATTAAAGTAGTAAGCGCACACCAAACAATTAAGCTTACTAAAAATTTTGTGAATACAATTGTTTTTAAAATTACCATGTTGGCTGCAATGGAACCAATTGTAATACCAGTTACGTAGTTAAAGAAGGTTAAGTGACTTAGTTGTTTTTTACCTAGAAACCTCGTAAGTGTCAGAAGAACGAAAAAAGTAATAACTGTTTGAACAACTACTTGTATATAACCTGTGTACAAATTCTCCCACTCCTTATCTAATTCCTAGAATACCCAATGAAATTTTAAAAGATACCTCAATACAACAACACAGGTGGATTCAAATTTCTAGTTATTAAAAATCTAACAGAATCAATAAATTATTGGATCTTCATCATAAGTAAGGTTGATTTCCGTTTTGCTTCGTTCCTCTATAGATAATCCCTAAGGAGTCGCCACGTCTCCAATCAACGTATTAAGGTATACATTTCTACAAATTGTATTTCTTATCTTTAGCAATAAACTTATTATTATCAATAATGGGAAAAATACTTTTGTTTTGGTAATATAAGTATTATCTGATTAAAAGGAGAGTTTTTATGGATTCTAGAGTTCCTATGCAAGTTCGAAAAATTTTAAATGAATATATAACCCTATTTCAAAATAAACTACCGAATATCCTTGAAGGTTTCTATTTACACGGTTCAATTGCTCTGGACGCTTACATAAACGGTTGTAGTGATATCGACTTTATTGCAGTTGTCAATAGATCCTTAACCGAAGAAGATGCGAAAGTAATAGCCGATCTTCACAAAGAATTAAATCGACAATACAAGGATACAGGGATGGATGGATGTTATTTACTTGTTGAGGATATTGGCAAGAAACAGAGTGAAGTAAAAGGCTGTTTAAACGTCAACGAAGGCAAGACAAATTGGGGAAATGATCATATTAACCCAATTACTTGGTGGATTTTAAAAAATAAAGGTATAACAATTTTAGGACCGGATGTAACTACATACAGCTTTAATGTAGATGAGAGCGTGCTTGGTGAGTATGTACTAGGAAATATGAACAGCTATTGGTCGAATAGATTAAAAAAAATTAAAAAATATAAAGCATTTTTAATACCAAATAAATTAGTTGATTTAGAAGTAGAGTGGTCAATAACAGGGGTTTTACGGCAATTTTACACACTGCAAGAACAAGATATTGTTTCAAAAGTAGATGCATGTAAATATGCAATACATCATTTACCAAAAGAATTTCATAATATTATTAACGAAGCTATTAGTATTCGAGAAGGTTCCACTATTCGTTACTGTCATTCGAAAAAACAACGCATTGATGACACTATTCAATGTATGGATTATATACTGAAGCAATGTAATAGTGTCAAAAATTAATGAAATGTGGATGCATCAAAAGTTGGCGATGACATTTTTAAAAACGTATGTCATGTCAATAAGTCAAAACGAAAATCAGCCATGATTGCGATGAGCTTGAAATGTTAATTTTACCTATATGATACCTTTTGTGGGAAAATATGATAAAATTAATTAGTCTTAAATGACAATTAGGCTTTAGCCCAGTGGTGATATGTCAACCATAAAAAACATCAGAATTGGAAAATTCTTAAGCTACTAAGCATCTAAAAACTGTTTTTAAGCATACTCAAAA
>NZ_JBIWGL010000026.1:0-68018 GCF_044763535.1 Lysinibacillus sp. NPDC095746 | reverse complement strand
TTAAACGAAAATAAATAAGGAATAGAGACAGAAATAAGGCACTTCCTGTTCAAAATTGAACAAGAAGTGCCTTATTTTTATCTGAGAAAGGTTCGTTTTTATGAAAACGTAAGTTTTTCAGTGCCCTCGTACAATACTGGGGTTTTTCATTTTAAATAAAGAGCAATTTATACACCTACATCACTTACCTTGTTTGTTTATTTATTTAAAGCTGTCCTATCCTGGTAACCCTTTATTAATTTCTTACCTCAGAATGCCATCACCTTACTGAACATTTTCCTCATATTATTTAGTTAATCTCTATGCATATCTGTTATTCATCCAATCTCACCATTACTATTAGCTTTTAATGACATTTATCCAGAAACTATTTTTCACTCCCACTTCCTTTTTGTCCAAACAACTGTATTCAATATGAATAAAATATTGAATAGAAAGGAGGTGAATATAAAATGGCATCATTTGAAATTGGAGCAAGAAGTCTTTTCAATTTTCGAAACGAACGATTTTTCCTATTAGTTGAAGATGAAATTACAATTCCAGCTAAAGGTGTGGAGATTGATCCAGTAAATATCTATGAGATTGACCAACAAACTTTCAATTTTATCAGAGATGAAGGAGATACACCTGTAGTTGTACCACGTTTTAATCTTCCTCCTGTACCACCTGGATTTAAATTAGAAAGAAAATGTATTTTTACAGTCGATAATTC
Source organism: Lysinibacillus sp. NPDC095746 (assembly GCF_044763535.1). Lineage (NCBI taxonomy): Bacteria > Bacillati > Bacillota > Bacilli > Caryophanales > Bacillaceae > Lysinibacillus > Lysinibacillus sp. NPDC095746. Next base: position 67,306 of record NZ_JBIWGL010000026.1, on the reverse strand, counting down.
ATACTTTGCAATCTATGATTTAGAAGATGGTACTGATAACAATGTTCTATTAAGAATCAGTGCAGCTTTATTTAACTCCTTGAGAAATTCTGGTGTTCGTGAATGTGTTCCTCAAGATTTCATTAATTAGATAGGTATGTTATATACCCCCTCAATAATGACTTTATATTGAAAACAAGCGATCAATTTTTTTGGTTGCTTGTTTTTATTTTGAAGATAATCCCACATGTTTAACACGTATTCTATTCCTCCATTTACTTTTATGATATATTCTTGGTAAGAATGGGGGAACATTTTTTCTATAAGATATAATTTAATATCAAAATTAAAAGCCTTTGCCAAAAAAATAAAACAAAATTTATTTGTACTCTACTTGTCTTATAAAGATCCAAGAACCCCAAATGCTAAACTTATGGCAATATTAGTAGTTGCTTATGCCTTTAGCCCAATAGATTAAATTCCAGATTTTATTCCTATTAAGATTCCACCGTCTTATGCCCTTTTCGCGCATCCGCATCAGAAGAGTAATGCAGATGTTCTTGGAAATCTTCTACGACTTCTTTTAAGACATTCAGCTTGTCTTTGACAGCTGGTATTTGTGCAATTTGTGGTTCATTTCAATGACTGAAATGACTTCCTTACAGTAAGCTAATTCATCCTTTACTTCGTTAGAAGTGGTCTTTGCGGGAAATTTGTTTTTCATCGATTCATCTATTTTATAGACAGCTTTTCGAACGTTTTTTGATTTCTCTTGTAAAAATTCTTGCGGTAATTTTTGATTGTAACGTGCTTTTGTATGTGTGGCATCCACAATAATCGGGGGCACCACCTGCACATGAATGCTTTTATTATAAGGGCCAGCGTGACTAAAATAATAGGTTGATACATTGCGTTGTTTGGAGAAGCATCGCTCGACTCCTGCGGGAAAGCGAGACGGACGAGACCCCGCACGAAGCGAAGCGTAGGAGGAGGCTCGGCGCTCGCCCGCGGAAAGCGAGCGGAATGCTTCGGAAAACAACAGTGCCATATGAAAAAAGCGAGGTATTCGACGATTAACCGCTGAATACCTCGCAATGTGAGAAGATATGGACTTTTTCAGTGCCCTCCTCACTTTTATAGGGTTTTCTCAAATCATTAATTGAAAAAACATCATCTCATTATACAAAAAAGGATTCTTTTGATTCATACCTCCGGAGTACCGAACGCCATCAAAAGAATCCTTTTATTTTATTTCACATATCCAATTTCAATTATAATTAAGTAAATCTAAGCTAGTTTTCTCGGTATTGTAAGCGAGAAAATTAGGTTTTATCTTCAAAATACCAGTCAGTTGAACGGTGCATTGTAATTATAGTTTAACCTTAACTTCAGTACCGTCTTTAGCTTTGACATCGACTAGCACGATTCCCTTATAATTTTTCAGTTCCTTGACAATAGGCTTTAGCGTTTCTTTGCCAATTAGCGAAAAGGTAAAATCCAGTTTTTTTCTTTCGAAGTGCTCGCTTGTCCATTTGTTTGCTTTTTGCTGAACAAATTTTGAAGACAAAATTGCAAAAACAAAGTTTAAAAAAGCATATGGAACCGGGATGGTGAACCGAACGTCTTTTGCTTTCACTTTTACATACATCATAAGCAAATCACTATTCAATAATGACCAAAACGGTATCCCCGTTAGCTGATTTAATATCAACAATTTGGCCATCTAATTCATTTTCGATTGCTTCGATAATAAGGTTGATGTCTATATCTTTAACGTATTTTTCCGATTGAGGAATACTCGCTGCGATGCTGTGTCCAGCCATTAATACAACCTTGACAAGTTTTAAAGGTAAATTGACCGTGACGTTATCATTTTCGGCTGATACAACACGGATTTTTAAAGTTTTATCTAAGTATTTAGTCGGTTTTTCTAAAAGGTTCTCCTCTATTTCTGCTTTCTCTTTTAATACTTGAATCAGTTCCGATGCCTTATCTGCATCAATCTTACCTTCTTGAACCATTGTTAACACTCTTGAGATTTCCTCTTTCATAGTAAATTCCTCCTTATTCTTCTTTTAAGAGTTTAATGGCTTCTTCTGGTGTGATTTCGCCATTTTCCAACATCGTGACAACTTTTTTCTCGTCTACTTCATTTTTCTTCTTCTGCACATATCCAAGGGATGAAATGATGTCTGTTAGCTTTCCTCGTACTGTTGGATACGAAATCCCTAGTTCCTTTTCAACTTCTTTGATATTCCCTCTGCATGTTAAAAATACTTCCACAAAATGAAGCTGATCCTTTGATAAGGATGCCAGCTTAGATAATTCAAACTCATTTTCAATCGTCGTGTGACAATGAGAGCACTGTAACTTTGTAATTTTCAACGTTTTACTGCAGACAGGACAATTTGTGATTACTTTATAAGCCATAATGAAGTCCTTTCCTTTTAGTTGATTTGATTATATAACAAATAATTGAAATTGTGAATAATAAAATTAATTTTTACAATACATAAAATCAATAATCTCAATTCGTTATTTAATATTATTGAATATCCGTTTTCTTTCCTTTATTATTTTATTCCCTTTCCCCCTAAAGAATTGCCACCGGGTGTGGTTGTTCTAGGCGCAAACGTAATATTGCTATTTTGATAGCAACAATACAGTTTTTCATTTTTAGCTTATTAACTGTTTTAAACATCCAAATAAATACTTTAACGCCTATTCATCCAATTATTCCAACTATTTTTAGTAAAATTGCCCATGATTGTTGCAGAAGTTTTACACAGTTAAAATTAAGGTTTCAATTTTGCTGTTTAAGGGGAATCGGTAATATTAATGAAAAATAACTCTTGCCTGTTTCATGCTATTCTTACTTTATTCAATTGCGAAAGCTTTTTGAAAGGAGTAGGTTTAATTGAAGAAAAGATGGTTATTACCGATTTTCGCATCGTTTATGTTCTTCACAGGTGTGGGTGTGCATGATGCAAAAGCGGCAACGATAGCAGATTTAACAAGTACAGCAAAAGCATATATAGGTGTTCCTTATCAATATGGAGGAACAGATATTAAGACAGGTGTAGACTGTTCAGCATATACACAAATTGTTTTTTCTAAGTTAGGGATTTCACTACAACGTACATCTACAGCTCAATATCAGCAAGGTACTTCGATTGCTAAAAATCAGTTGAAGACTGGGGATCTTGTATTTTTTAATACTTCGGGAAGCGGTGTTTCCCATGTTGGCATATACATAGGTGACAACAATTTTATTTCAGCTACTACAAGCTCTGGGGTAAAAATCGATAAAATTAATGATCCTTATTACTGGGGATCTCGTTACGTAGGGGCAAAACGCATTGCAAACTTCACTGAAAATGATTTGGGAGAAGTAAAAGGCACTGAAGTTGACTTTAGCGTATATGCATCGCGTGGAGAAGTAGCGCTTAAACTAGCAAATCAATTACATTTAGATACTAGTAATACCAAGTCAAGTTTTCCAGATGTAAGCCCATCGTCTAAATATGCAGGTGCTGCAGAAGCACTAAAAAAACTCGGCGTTTTTACGGGTGATGTAAACGGAAAATTCAATGCAGGTTCTCCGATAACACGCGGTCAATTATCGAAAGTTTTAGTGGAAGCATTCCATTTAAAACAACAAGGAACACCGTTACAATTTGTTGATGTTCCAAGTTCGCATTGGGCTTACAATTATGTAGCCATTCTTTCTTCCAATAAAATTACGATTGGTAAAGGGAATAATATGTTCGGCGTGGAAGACAATGTCACACTCGTACAATTAGATACCTTCCTCCAACGATTAGCTCAATAACTTCAAGTAAAGGTGTTTCATCTATGGATGAGATGCCTTTTTGCATTCTTTTATTTGCAGGCACTATCATTTCACACTCCCCCACACTTCCAAGCGCTAGCGTATAAAAAAAGCCAGTACAATTGTACTGACTTAAAAAATTTGCTGCATTTAGATAAATGCGATGATGGCTAAGATTTTCATAAAACAATAAGGCATCACTTGACCCAAAAATGGCGACAAGTATGCGAATAGTTGCTAGCGTAATAGTTTACGTATTTTTAATAGTTCGTTCTCGGGGATGCGATGGCAAAATAGCATTGTAAAGTTCTAGAGATGCGGGATGCTTGTATGCTCCATCTTTCCCAATCTCCTCAACTAGCTGACCGTGCTGCATCACGAGGATTCGGTCTGACATAAAACGTGTTGCTTGTAAGTCATGAGAGATGAAAATATAAGCAAGTTGCCTGTCTTTTTGAAGTGTTTGAAGTAATTGTATAATATGCTTCTGCAAGATCATATCAAGACTACTAATGGCTTCATCTAAGACAATCAATTTTGGATTTAAAGCAAGAGCTCTTGCGATGTTGACACGTTGCTGTTGCCCGCCACTAAGTTGTGAAGGATAGTTTTGAGCAATTGAACATTCTAACTCCACGCAGTCTAGTAATTCCTTTACTTTATGTTGTCTATCTGTTTTACTGAAGCGTTCGAAATTAAGGAGAGGTTCTTCTATTATCTCAAAAATCGTCTGCTTCGGATTAAATGAATGATAGCTATTTTGAAAGACCGCCTGTAAATCTCTACGAATTATTTTTTTGTGCTTACTCGTTGCTTCGTAAACATTAATACCTTGAAATAGAACCTCCCCTTTTGTTGGTCGTTCAATTCCTAAAATAATGCGGCCTAATGTACTTTTGCCTGAACCACTTTGACCGACGATTCCTAAACATTCACCCTCTTGAAGCGAAAATGTCACCTCTTGTAATACAGGGGCTTTCCGTCCTCGTTTGAACATGAATGGTTTGTGACCATACTGCATCTCTATATTGTTCACTTCTAGCAGCGTCATATTGTTCACCTCTAAAACATAATTCTCGATTGTAAAAGTTTTTTAGTATAGGGATGCTGAGGTGCATCAAAAAAATCATAGACATTCGTGTGCTCAATTATTTCTCCTTGATACATCACGGCTACATCGTCAGCTAGCTCAGCAATAACACCAATATCGTGCGTTACAAGAATAATAGCAGCTTCCGTTTCCGAACGAATACGATGAAATAATGTTAATACTTGTTTTTGATTGACTGTGTCAAGGGCTGTCGTTGGCTCATCTGCAATATAGACAGAAGCTTGTATCGCCAATGACAAAGCAATCATCATTCGTTGTAACATTCCGCCACTTAATTGGAAAGGATAATAGTGCAAAAGCTGTTCTGGATTAGGTAAATTGACTTTATCCATAGCATCAAGGGCAATCTGTCTCATTTCTTTTTTAGTCATTACAAAGTGAGCTTTTAATGATTCGCGAAAATGGCTTTCGATTGTTTGAATACGATCAAAAGCGATAGACGGATTTTGCATAATCATCGACAGATGCCTTCCACGATACGTTCGCAATTTAGTGGCTGATACATTCAATAAATTTTCTTGTTGGTAGATAATTTGGCCTTGCGTAATTTGCGCCGAAGCCGGTAATGATTGCATGATGGCGTGGCAAAGCATCGTCTTTCCACTACCACTTTCCCCTATAATCCCTAAGACACGCCCTTTATAGGCTGTCATATTAATAGAGCTTACGATATTTTTCTCACCGATTTTTACCGTTAAGTCTTGCACTTCTAAAACTTTCTCCATAAATCCCCCTTTATTGGTCAAGATTCTTGAAACTACTTGCCAAATAATTCAATAATAGCACAACAAAGACGATGGCAAGTCCAGGATAAAGCATTAACTCAGGATGTTGACGGATATATTGTTTTCCTTCACTCACCATCATTCCCCATTCAGGGATGGGGGCCTGCACGCCAAGTCCAATAAAAGAAAAACCTGCGATTTCTAAAATAACCTTTCCTATATCTAATACGACAATTGTTACGATAGGTGGCAGTAAATTGGGGATATAATGGCGTATGATTAATTTGATTCCTGAAGTGCCACTGATTTTTGCTGCTTGAATAAAATCTTTTTCATTCATCCCAATAAACAAACTTCTTATCAGTCTTGAATAATAAATAAATTGTGTAAAAACAAGTGCGATTAACACATTTTTTAAGCTAGGACCTAATAAACCTAAAAGTCCAAATGCAAGGACAAGTGTAGGAAAAGCTAATAAAATATCACATATTCGAATAAATACATAATCTATCATCCCTCTTTTTAGCGCAACAAAAGCACCTAGTAAGATTGCTAAAAGAATGGCTACTAGTTGAATAACGAGCGCAGATCCTAAAGAATAGCGAACACCTAAAAGCAATCGTGAGAAAACACATCTTCCTAGATGATCTGTACCTAATGGATAGTCCCATGTTGGACCTAAAAATTTCTTTGATATATCGACCGCTAAAGGGTCATGGGGCATTAAAATTGGCGCAAACAGTCCCAACAAGCCAATGACCAGCAGTATCGTTAGACTAAATAATCTTTTAACATTTGCACGTTCTTTATGTAATAGACTCACTTCAATCTCTCCTGTCCTTCATCATCAGATGAGGATCCAATAGACGATGCAATACATCTGTGCATAAATTTGCAAGCACATAGATGACAGCAATAATCAATACATAGCATTGTACAACTGGGTAATCTCTGTTAATAATGGATTCTATTAAATACCTCCCGAGTCCCGGCCAACTAAAAACCTGTTCTACAATTACTGCACCACCTAGTAAATTACCAAGCGTCATACCTAACACAGTAGATAGCGGTATAATAGCATTTCTCAAAACATGACGTACGAGGATCACAGAGTTTTTTAATCCTCTTAGCTGTGCATATTGAACATAATGCTGTTGTAATTCTTCAATGATGGTTGTACGGATAAACTGAACGAATAGTCCAATTGTTGGTAAAGCTAGTGCGAGTGCGGGTAAAGCTAGATGAGCTAGTGTGCCCTTTCCATTTGTCGGGAAAATCCCTAATTTCAAACTAAATACATATAGTAGTAAAAAACCTAACCAAAATGTTGGAATCGAAACACTCATGATCGTCAATAGTCTAATGATTTTATCGATGATGGAATGCTTATACAAGGCACTTATGATCCCTAATGGCATACTTAATCCTAAAATTAACACAAATGCAGCAACAGCTAATTCAATGGTTGCTGGTAATTTAGCGAAAAGTTCATGTGCTACTGGTAATTTACTAACAAAAGATGTACCAAAATCTAAATGCAAAACGCCTTTTATCCATAGTAAATATTGAATAAGAAAAGGTTTGTCTGTTCCAAGTTCTTCACGCAATGCTTGAATGGCTTCTGCTGTTGGCGCAACTCTTGCCAATCTAAGAATGACCTCCGCAGGTTCTACTGGAACGAAACGAATAAATACAAAGGTCAGGATGGATACGCCAAATAATACAAACGGCAATGTCAAAATTCTTTTTAAACAAAACATCCATGTCGATTCATACATGCTGTCACTTCCTAATCAATCCTATGATAAAGAGAGAGCTGTCTTTGATCGACATACTCTCTCTTCTATACTTATTTTTCTTTATCCATTTGTGCATATGGAAGATCATATTCAGAGGCACGTGGCGCAAAATCCTTCATATATGGCTGATAAATCATGCTATTTGTTTCGTAAGATATAGGATAGAATAGTGCTTGGTCATGGAACATTGTTAAAATATCCGTATAAAGTTGCACGCGCTCTTTTTCATCTGTACCTACTAATAATTGATGAATTTTAGTATCGATTTCTTTGGCAGTTGGTAAGCCTAATTTCGCTTCATAGACACCATTAGCGTTTGGTGTAGCTGATTCATTAGCAAAGCTATGTGGATCTGTTGGTGGTCCATTTGTACGCCAGAAATTAATATCAACCTGATTATCCATTAATTTTTGCAGACCTACCATCACATCTGCGCCTTCTAAATTCAATTGTACCCCTATTTTTGCTAGTTCACCTTGCATGAGTTCCGCCATTGGCTTTTGAATCGCATCTGTTGCAATGTAGATTAAATCTAATGTTAGTGGCTGTCCGTTTTTAGAGCGAATTTTTTCACCCTTCTGTAGCGTCCATCCCGCTTCATCTAGCAATTGTTGCGCTTTTTTCGGATTATATAAAATTGGCGCTAAATTAATATTGGCATAAGGCACAGCATCCCAAAATAGTGTATTGGCCACTTTTTCAGTACCATGTGTAATACTGTCAACCATTTGTTCCTTATTGATTACATATTGAATCGCTTGACGTACCTTTAATTCTGCTAACGGACCTGACTGTGTATTCAACAGTAGCGCACGTGTGGATAAAGGTTCAGACGTAGCAGTTTTATATTTCCCACTATCTTTTAAAAACGTATAGTTATCTAAACTAATGATGCCACGACCATATATTAAATCTAATTCTTCATTTTCAAAGGCCAACGAAATAGATTCTGAATCAGGGATAATTTTTACTTTTATTTGTTCTACAAGAGGTTTTTCTCCCCAGTAGTTTTCATTGCGACTAAATAAAGCGTATTCATCCTTTTTGTATTCTGTTAATACCCATGGGCCTGTCCCAATTGGTGTTTGGATTGAATCTTGTGTCGCATCACCTTTAGGGAATCCATTATCACCTAAAAAACGGAAAGGTCTTACGAAGGCAAGTTCGTTTAAGACAGGGTAATAGGGTTCATCCAATTGCAAACGAATTGTAAAGTCATCCACTTTCACAACCTCTTTAATATGATTAACCATGCCCATCCAAGAATGCATATCACGATTTGCTAAAACTGCATGAAAGTTACGAATCACATTGTCTGCATTAAAAGACGTTCCGTCAGAATACTTAACATCTTTTCTTAAATGGAAAACATAAGAGGTTTTATCCTTAGAGATGTCCCAACTTTCTGCTAGTTTCGGCGTAATCGTTCCATCATCATTATATTCAACCAATGATTCATAGACCATTGCTTGTGCTGTCATTTGATTTGGTAAATATGTATGGGGATTTAATGGACCTACATCTAATGGCCACCCAATCGTTATCATTTTTTCGTCTGTCTGTTTTTTCGATGCTGTCTCTCCCTTTTCATTGCTTGTACAGCCAGTGAGTAAACTGAACATCAAAATAAGCGTGAAAGGTAGTAAATACTTTGTCAATCTCATTTTATGTCTCCTTCTTTGTTTGTGGTGCACTAAATGAATCTAAAGATTGAAAGAAGGCATAAAAAAACCTTATTCCAAAAGAATAAGGACAGAATAACTTACTATAAGTAAGCCTCTATCCATCTCCCTATCTTTCGTAGATCATCAATGAATCTCTTTACAAGCAGGCATTCTGGCTCATGAATCATAATTTTGCTTCACCTTCCCAAGTAATTTCTCAGTGGTTATCGAAACAAAACTCCTCATTTACAGCTGCGGGACAGCATGGGATTTACACCCATTTTCCTTTTAATTGAATGAAAGCTTATTTCACTCAAACTTGTAATGGTTGCTATGAAATTAGTATTAAACATATCATGCTCTAATGTTCGCGTCAATTTTATTTTCTGAATATAATAAAAACCTACTAGTAATGGCTAACACACAAAGGCCAGGTAGCTTAACCTTGGCCTGTTTTACTTCATATGTCAGCTTTCTTTAATGAAAACAACGTATAGACCGTATCAATTTCATGGGATTTTTCCAAAACCCACGAGGTTTGGGTTAAAATCCGCTGCAATCCCTCTAGCCCAAGATATTGGATTTGCACGCCAATAAACTCTGTAAAACCCAGGTATCCCGGATTTACATGCGCCCGGTCGAAAATTAATGAACCCGTGACCCGAGCGTCCGCCGGGGAGTTAGTATAGAAATGGTTTAGATTTTCAATGATGGCTGCATCCGAACCGTACTCAAATAGACCACCCTCCGATGAACAGAGTTGAATCCAGTCGGAACGTTCTAAACTCATCTTTAATAATGCCTCTGGTTGACTCCAGTCATAATAAATAATATTGAGGGCAATGTCCAGGTCATGAAAGCGTTCCCCTGGCTGCTTCAAAGCATCGATGCATCGCTTGGCAAAATTGGGGCCATAAGTATCGATATCTAAAATATTGATTTCAATCTTACGTTCCTTAAGTAATTCTGGGTCCGATTCTTGAATGAGAATTAGGGTGTTGATACTGTCGGTAGCGGCCCCTCCAGCGATATTGAAGAAACAAAGGTTCCGTTCAGGGAATTGCTTAAGCTGGGGTAGCAAAATTTCCGACTGGCGCCGACAAAGATCCCTCAGCCTGATTCGGAGTCCCATAAAAGAAGTTTGCTTCACCGCCCACTTATCCCGGAAACCTAATTTTATCCCTTTGCTTAAGCCGGGGCCAAGTTTGTACAGCAAAGTACGCATGCCGCTAAGATAGGAATTGTCAACATTCGACATTTTCACAAAGATGTTGCGGATAAAGCCAGGCATCTTTTTTAATGATTCAATGCTCCTGGCTGACTTAAGACAGCTCAAATGATACGCCTGTTCATCAATACTTGCGTTGAAAAGGGGATGAGTAATATCTAAGATAGGCAATTGAATTTCATTCTCGAAAACCGCATAAAGAATTCGCTTATTTTCATTTGCATTGTCCACTTTATCACCACTCTATATCAATTTTCAAAGCCATTTTGGTGATCAAACAACAATTACACCATTACCTCACCTCATCTGCATTTTTTACAATTGACTATTTTTATATATTCTTTTTTCACTAATCTGCTCCTTTAGCTAGCAACAACCTTATCGAAAAAAACTTGATTACAGAAAAAGTTTAATCATTCTTCTTGTACTAAGCACCAACTTTTATCACTTAATCCCATATAGACCAAGCAGCCTCAATATGATTACCTGATGGGTCGGTAACAACAAAGTATTTAGCATTTTCTCCACGCCAAATAATTTCACTAACTTCTACGCCATTATTCTTTAATGAGGTATGTGTAAATTCTAGATCTGGACAATTCAACGTAAAAGTTTGATACAGGCGACCATCGCGTAAAAAATTTGCTGTTGTATGATCCTTTGTTTCTACAAGGACTAATACAACATAGCCTTCGGGCGGTGTTAATACTGCTACATAACCAATATCATCCTGAAACTTTGGTGTTTTAAGCTTAAATTCTAGCTTATTCTGGTACCATTCAATTGTTTCATCGATATTATTAGCTGGTAAATAGAGATAGCCAATCCTACTGAATAACGAATTTTGCTGCGTAACTTCCAATTCCCTCACTCCTGATTAAAAATTTTAGGTTGGTTACTAGTATTCTACAAAATCCAATATATCCCTTTTTGTCATTGAAATAATTGTTCGACAAATGTTTTTTTACTAACGACGTAGAATATTTGAATAAGGTTTGGAAACAATACACTTAAAAAGGGCTTGAGAACATGAAAAGAATTGTTTTTGTTGTTTTACTTTTATTCGTTCCAGTGGATGCTGTTGAGCTAGTATCTGCTAGTTCTCTACAATTTACTAAAGATACATTTGAAGTCGATGAGCAGCAAGAATTATCAATAAAACAAGCGATTGAATTAGCAAATCCACCAGCATTAAAATGGAATAAAAATGCTCAATTAATAGATGCAATAAATATTGATTTAGATAAGCGTAGGAAATCAATTGGAAGTAACGGCAAAAGAAAGCATTGGAATATTTTGTTTGGAGTGCCAGAAACGAATAAGGTTTTTTTAGTAACCATTCATGACGGAAAAATAGATTATACAAATGATGTAACGAGGGATGGTACTTCTCCTTACCCTAAAAAAGAGTTTATACAAATGAAAGATATTCAATATGATTCACCTGAATTGCTTCAAAAAGCTCTAAAAATCGGCGGTATTTATCCAGGTGAAAACTGGGCTAAAGGGTATAATTTTATGCTTAGAAAAGATATAGAGAGAAATGTTACTATTCTATTAATAATAGGTTGGAATAGTGACCAAACAAAAATGAAAGAAATGGGCTTTAATGCTTCCACAGGAGAATACATTAAGCCTAATTAATTTCATTCCTACTTGTTAGCTAACGCGGGCTTTAGTGAAATATAGACAAGCAAAAGCAATCTTTTTTATTTAAATTGCACCAACAAAGCCAACTTCTTAGCGTACAGGAAATTGGCTTTCATTTTGTCGGAATAGCGAAATCCCAAACGGTAAACACATTAATAAAATATGAATGGTCCACCTTTTAAATAATGATTGAATGTACATCTTCTGCTTTCGAAATTATCCGCTATCTGCTGTTCATATGCCTACGAGATGCTTGGTTAATGTTTTCACCATATTTAGTAAGTCCAGCCGGAAACTCCATTTACGAATGGTTAGTTTATACACTCATTACTTAATTTGATAAATTCATCCACATCATTCATGCATAATTCTATTCCTTTTTTCCAAAAATCTTCCGAAGTGATATCTTCACCTAAATGTTTCATCACTAAATCCTCTGTGCACATACTTCCTGAATCACGAAGCAAATCTAAATAACAGCTTTCAAATTCTTTACCTTTTTCTTTTGCCTTTGCAAATAAGCTCAATGCAAACAAATATCCAAATGAATAAGGAAAATTATAAAAAGGAGATTGTGTCATATAATAATGTGGTGTCCATATCCATGAATGCAGTGAAGGATTATCGAGAGAACTATCATAGCCTTCATCTATTGCTTCCTGCATCATTTCGTTTAAGCGTGATGATGAAACAATGCCTTCTTTACGTTCTTCATAAAATTTCTTTTCAAATAAAAATCGAGAATGAATATTCATGAAATTCATGACACTACGCTTTAATTTCTCATCAAGCAAAAATAATTTTTCATTAGTAGATGTAGCTTTTTGCATTGCCGCATCTAATATAATCATCTCTGAAAACGTTGAAGCAGTTTCAGCAATGCACATTGGATATTGTTTATTCACGCCATTAATAGATTTCATTGCATCGTTATGGAAGGCATGTCCTAATTCATGAGCAAGTGTTAATACATCTGTGATTGTACCGCCAAATGTCATGAAAATTCTTGATTCTTTCGAAAGTGGAAAGCCTGAACAAAATGCTACAGCAGACTTATTTGCACGATCTTCAGCTTCTATCCAGCCTTCACTAAATGCCTTTTTAGAGAAATTTTCTAATTCTGTTCCGAATGCACTAAAATGCTCCAAAATAAAATTAACAGCATCTTCGTATTCAAATTTTTGTTTTTTTGTTGTCATAGGTGCCCAAAAGTTAAATGATTGCATCTTTTTATAGCCATTTATTTTTGCTTTTTGATTTAAGTAGTCAGTGAAGGGTTTTTTAAATTTATTAACGACAGACCACATCGCATGAAGTGTCTCCTCCTTCATACGATTTTTAATTAAAGAATCTTGTATTACATTATCAAAGCCACACTTCTTGTAAACTTGTAATCGAAAGCCTGCAATATGATTTAATATTTTCGCAAATAGTTCCGCATTGTCTTTCCACGTATCTTCTAAAGCATTATGGGATTCTTTACGAACGTCTTCATTAGGATGTGAACGTAAGTTGATAGCTTGACCGACGGATAAATTTTTTTGTTCTCCATTTATTTGAACTTTAATCGTAAAATTATTTATAAAAGAATTATAAAATTGCCCCCAAGCATGATAGCCATCTACCATGAGGTCTGAAACTAAATTTTGTTCTCTATCTGAAAGGGTTGTCTCACCATCTTTACGCCATTCATTCAGTATAAATTTAAAGTTTGCTAAAACATGAGTATTTAGTAGACCCTGCCACAAATGGTAATCAATTTTTACCAGAGTATTTTTCACTTTTTTCAATGCCGATTCAAAACGAGTATTTATTGTCGTAATGATCCCTTGCAGAATAATAGCCTCCTGATCTTTTGGACTTTGCGCAAGAAGGCAAGTTATAAAAGAATTTGCTTGAGATATATTCGTTCGAATATCTCCTATGTATTCAACTAAAACTGCAATATTAATTGATTCGTTTATTTTTTGAGGAACATTAAAGGAATTTGCTTTTTCTTCAAATTCAGAAATTTCTTGTTCTAAATATCTTATATGTTCATGTAATTGTGATGATTTACTTCCACCTTGGAACAGACTATCTAAGTTCCATACTTGCCTATACTTGGTTTGGCCCAATCATTTCTCCCCCTTAAATTTTAACTTTTCAGCAATAATCAAACGTACATTCCCATCTTATCACATCATGGAACATTAGTGAGTATTATTCGCGCAATTGTTTAACTATTGTTAATTTACTAATATAATCAAAAATATAACTAAATTAACGTTAAGTTGCCCTTTTTGGCATAGTTAAAGTATAAAGAAGAACGGAAAATTTGAAATTAGGTATGCGCGTGTTAATACGCAAGACAGACGTTATCACTTCAATTTGCTGTAATTGTCGAAGTACTTTGCGTTTAATTGAAAATGTGGAAAATTTTGAAGCAAAAGATATTTATATTGTATTTCTGCAAGATAAAATTGACAGAACTACAATATGAGAAGTTTTTTTAAAATTTATATTCAAGGAGTAGATAAATATCGCAGTTCCTTTTAACAACTATTCATATTATAGATTGTAGAAAGGAGGTAATAACTATGTCTGAATATTGCGGTAGCGGTAGTGGTTATGGTACTGGTTCAGCATTTGCGCTAATCGTTGTACTATTCATTCTATTGATTATTGTCGGCACTAGCTTCATCGGATTCTATTAATACCCAATACCGCCATCTATCCCATGATTTTTAGGATAATATAAAGTTATCCTTTCCCTTCGAATATTTAAAAAGGGTCATTATCCTCCGGTGACCCTTTTTATATTTTTTAAAGAAAAGTATATAATTTAGTCGCATTTGGAGAGGCACTGAGTGTCGCTTTGGAGTTAGAAAAAAACACTTACCTTTCTTGTACCAATAACTAAAATCATTCTTTGAGAAACCCCATCTCAAATAGAAAGATATGCCCCATGTTATTCACCGCAATATTTATATTTATTACGCTATTTACAACTATACTCTTGTTCACTTATTTATAACATTTAGTTATTCATCTAGTTCTAAAGGCAAAAAAGCATATTCTCCATTTCTAATCCTCGCACATTTACGAACAGGAATAGGTTGTTTGAAAATTGGCCCATCTAATACTGTAGTATGGAACTCTCCACCTTCTCCGCAAGGGTCAATACCCCGAGCTTCAAGCTCCTTTATGTATTCATAGGTTAACGTCCGCCCTAAATCTTCCTCGCGCATACCTAAAGATAAATTAACAGTTACAATGATTGTAACAAATCCTAGGTTTATGAACTCTTCAACGGCTTCACGATGACCCATCTCCCATAAAGGCATGCCTAGTTTTAAGCCAGCATTCTTCGTAACCTTGTCATGCCAACAACCATGTTCAGGCATATCTAAGTCTCCTGTTACTAACACTTCAGCCCCTTGATTTTTAGCTTTTTCTAAAAGGCGCATAAATACCATTTCGTATTCTGTCCAGCTTGCTGCTGCAGTATAAACAGGTAAACCTATCGATTTCGCTTGTGCATGTATAAGTTCCGGAGGCATTCCATGTGATCTTGATCGTTCACCTTCTTCCTCCAACATGACGATTAATCCAAGCGCTTCTCCATCCTTCATTGCTTTATATAAGGCTAAGACACTATCCTTTCCTCCACTAAAAGAAGCGATGAATTTCTGCCCTCGAGTATTATTTTTCCAATCCATTAATTCTGCCATCCATATCTTTCCCCTTTAATTGCTAATGACTTTTTAGAAGCTCATCTTCAGAATATCATAAAAACTCATTTGCAATTTTATTATTGCAAATGAGTCTATATGAAGTAACTTTCGAAAATCTAATTGTTTTGCTCTAGGCATTGGTAAATGGCCATCATATCTCGTTTATTCAACTCGCGAATACGGTTAAAAATTGGAATATGTGCAACCGCCTCTGTTCGTAAGCTTTCTTCCACAACGTCACTTACTTTGCCCGTTAACCATGTTTGTACGTCTACACCATCGATAATTTCTTTTCGACCTTCATTATTGATACCACTTGCAGAGCAACTAACACATGGTACGGATAATTTATAGACGCCATCATGGAGATTATCTTCTGATATGACTTTCTTCCCATTACAGAATGGACATTTATGACTTGCTTTAATTTTATTCATTTGTGTCACAATTTTTTTGTAGCCAAATGCTTCATAGACGTACGTTAGTTTTTTGTATTTTCCATTAGTGAAATACTTATCTATGATAGTTTCTCTCGTTTCGTCAATGTTGGCAAAATCACAAATTGTTATTAAATTTTTGCTGCTGATTGCATCGATATTGTCTTTAATTTTGTCCCAAAACGGTAAAACATTATTTAGAACAATTTCATAACCAGCAAAGCTTACTAGCTCTAATTCCAGCATTTTTAACGATACTTGTGTTTCTCTAGGAAGTAAGGAGACATCTTCCGTAAGAGTCATATCGCCGCCTACAATTGCTTTTAGTTTTTCAAGCTCTGGTAAGTTCCCAACAGTTTTTATGACCTGTTCAATAGGTTGATGTATTATCTCGCGAATATCAGTGTCTCCAAACGTTAGTTTTTTCTTATGGTTTAGCACCGCTCCTCGACAAATTGGACAGGCAATCATTTCTTTTGATTCTTTCATTTGTTCTTTAATGATTGATTTCGAAATAACGATATAACGCCCAAGGATAAAATTAAAACCTTCCCATTTTTTTGACGACTTACTAGCTTTATCATAAAATGATTTTTCCCAATAACCATAGAGGAACGTATGTCTTTCTTCCTCTGTCATTTCATTGTAGCTTTTACTAATATCTTGACCCAGTTCATTCTTGATCTCATCAAAGAGGAATTGTAATTTCGGATATTGATAATATTTTAATACTTCCATCACGTCTGGATGTAATAAGCCATCCCAGAACGGCACTGTTTTGTCTTGTATGACGATATCAAAATCAAATTTTTCAATTTGCAGGCGTCCAGAACAGCTAGGACAATGGTTTTCTTGACTAAAGAAATCGAAGCTTCTCGTATCTTTATTCGTCGGATGGGCAGCCACGATATGGTTAATTAATCCACCGATTTCATATAAAAAACTATACTGACTATATAAGTGTCTTTCTAGATCAATGGCGACGACTGGTGCGATTGTTGCTGATTCATACTCACCATAAATTAAACGGGCCATTGATGACAAACTTTTTAAAATACCGCCTTTATAAATGTTTTCGGCATTTTTAAAATAGCTAATATGATGGTCTTCTAAGTAATGGATGCCACTTTTTGTAGCAAGTGTTGAAGAGATATGCAATGAAGCATCACTATCTGTACGGTTAAGTTGACTAAAATAATTATCATGGTCGACAACATCAAGGTGTCGAACAGGCTCCTGCTGTCTTTTTCCAAAATCAACGATAAAATCAGAGCTCTCAATCATATAAGCATTATGTTCAATCATCATGATAGAAACAGATTCGTCTTTGAGAATGTCCCTAACACTACCAATAAATTGGTTTAAAATATTTTGTGATAAACCTTTTGAAGGCTCGTCAAAAATAAATAGCGTATGGGGGTTTCTTGCGTTCGAAAATAGCTCAGACACTAAATGAACACATTGAAATTCCCCTGTCGATAAAGATTGTGTTTTTCTTTCTAATGTTAAATAACCGAGACCCAGCTTAATTAATAAACTTAAGCGTTTATGAGCAATGTCTTCATGTGGAAGCTCCTCAATAATGTCCTCAATGGAACGTTGGAAAATATCATCAATGTCATCACTGTATTTCGTCATTTTCTTTTTAATATCAAGGAACGTTGCAACCGTTGATCGGCTTGTAATTGATTGGTTACGGTCTTGTCCTACCATGACTAATTTATCTTTTGGATATCGTTTTAGGAAGTCCTTAGAGATACACTCATTGACGAGGGTTGATTTCCCACAGCCAGATTCACCTGTAAAGGTTACGAGTCTATTTTTTGGAATCTGAATGTTAGCCATTTCAATATTACGACAGTAAAGATCATGAAATTGATAATAGTCAGTAGGCATTGCCTGATTTCGTTCCCAATAGACTGGTTCTGGACGTGGTGAAACTTCGACAATTTTACCGCCGTATTTCCCACTGCCAGGTCCAAAGAACAGCTGCTCATCCGCTGTATCTAGCACTGTATCAGAATGATCAATAAGCCAAATTTGGTTTTTATAGCCCAATTGTTTAATTTGCTCTAAAATTTTCAACAGCGTTTGATGATCAAGACCAACAGAAATTTCATCAATAATAATGACCGTATTTTCACTAGCTGCCATAAATTCTGCCAAGTACAGTCGAGTTAATTCCCCTCCAGACAAGGTACCCATGACCCGATTTAACGTTAAATAGCCAATATTCATTTGGATAATATTTGTAAGAATACGTTGTCTTTCCTCGCTAATCGCCAATTCCGCTGATAGGGAATAAATCGCTTCTATACTTAAATTGTTTATATCGGAAATACTATGTGGTTGATTCCATAATTCAAACTTATATTGCTCAACTTCCGGATTATAGCGCTTACCCTTACACTTTTTACATTCGACATTTTTAGTCGTACCACGCCCTTTACAAGCAGGACACCACCCCAGTGCATTATTAAAGGAAAAAACCTCTGGAGAAAGATCAAACTTATCTGCCAGTTTTTCACGTATCTCTTTAAAAACACCTGTATGAGTACCAACTGTCGAACGTGGATTAGTAGAAATGGATGATTTCCCGAGAAAAAGGACTAAAGGCATTTCTTCCATCTTGATGGCACTGAAATTTGTTTCCATAATAGTAGGAAACAAATACTGATATTCTGCCTTTGGCAATAAAGAAACTAGACGCTTCTTAGATTCTTCACCAATTGTTTGGCAAAATGTAGTTTTACCAGAGCCCGATAATCCAGCAATTCCTAAAGATTGATCTTCCGACAAGTTGACATCTAAGCGGTTTATATTGTTAGCAATTAATTGATTTATTTTCATCGGATATTCTCTCCATTCCATTTAGTATTGTCATGTTAGCACAACTTCAACTGCATTTGTTATGTTTATGACATCCAATCAATTATGCCTCGGCATAATTGCGTCCGGAATCGGCTTTGTGCAAGCACAAAGTACTCCTTTCCGATTCCGTGACATCCGCCGGAGGCTTTAACTTCTTTCAGCAAAGGCTGAAAGAAGTTAAAAAAATGACGCTTTCTATGTTCCGAAAGCGTCCGATTGTTGAAGAACAGTTTATTTTATTCATTTCTTATTTGATACCTGCTTTTGATTTAGAAAAGCAAGTATCATAATGGAGAAATAGTTTACAGTTCTGCTAACACTTTTTCGAGCTGATTACCATTGTTAATCCAAGCGTATTTTGCTCCTTCGATTGCTCCTTGACGAGCTTTTGTTGCTTCACTGAATCCGCTTTGATCAAGATGTAAATGTGTAGTGCCATCTGAACCTTCCGTCAACGTCCATGTCACAGTAGTTGTTTCTCCGGCACTTGCCCAAGTATAAGATAATGTATGAGGTTCTTCTACTTTGAGCACCTCACAATTGACAATTCCATCCCACCATTCATTTGGCTCAGCTCGGAATTGGAATTTATGTCCTACGACTGGTTTAAAGTCATTTTTCCAGATCCATTTTGCAAGAGTGTCTGAATCCGTTAATGCGTTCCAAACTTTCTCGATTGAACTTGTAAATTGATAATCTAAAGATACATCTGCTTTCATTTTTCTTCCTCCAATAAAAGATTTAATCTAGCCATTCTTTCTTTCCAGAATCCTTCGTAATACGATACCCAATCTTGAATTTCTTGCAATGGTTTGGCATTCAATCGATATCTCGTTTCCCTACCAACCCTTCGAGCAATTACGAGACCAGCATCTTTAAGGATCGCCAAATGCTTAGAAACTGCTGTACGCCCCATTTGAAATTGAGACGTTAATTCGTGAAGAGGTAATTCTTCCGCATCTGCCAGCAAGCGTATTAATTGACGTCTTGTTGGGTCAGCAATAGCAGCATAAACATCACGGTCTTGAGTCTTGTCGCTCAAAATCTCCTCTCCCTTTTAAATTGGACACTAAATGGTGTCTTAATTATACGACACCATTTAGTGCCCAGTCAATTTTTATTTTTGGCAAAATGTTATTGATTTTATTCTTCTAACATCAAGTATTTTATTAATCGCATGAAAAATGTAAGTAAATTGTAAGGGTACATTTGCGAGTGTAACGATGCAAATTGCTAACGTGCCACAACATTAAAAATGAATGTCAAATACACCTACAATTTGACATTCATTTTGATTGATTTTTACTGTTTCCAATAGGAAGCAAAAACAGTTTTTTTAATTGTAATTAGAAAGGATTGTCAATCATAGAGCCTTCAGTTTTACTACAAATTTAATTTGCATCTTTAAAATCATGAAATCTAATTTTGTTATAGGTTCAGCAGCATTCATATATTTTTTAGTCCCTAGAACGAATTACTTTCTGGAAATGATGTCCTCTGTAGAAATTCAATAAATTTTTTAAGGCATTGAGAGTGTTGTTTTCTTTGTTTGATGATGAAGTCTATCTTGATTGATTCAAAAAGTTCTTTATATTGAATAGATTGTATTTTTTTTCGACTATCTGCAACGTCTTTAGGTATTATACTAATACCAAGTCCATCATGAACGGCTTGAAGAATTGATTCAAGCGAATCAAACTCTAATATGGATAGACTATCTTTGAAAAAATCTAATGTTTTCTTTCGGTATATGCAATTTTTATCACTATTTACAATTAACGTTTGATTATGTTGCTTTTCAAATTGACTATTTTTAGGTGAAATGAGAACTAGTTTCTCAAAATAGCTATAAACAGTTTTAAATTGTGATTCATTAAATGTTCCATTCATAAAAACACCATCAAGTTCTCCGTAAGTAAGCATTTCTTGTAGCTTCCCCTGATCATTCGTTCTTATTTTTACATCAATATTTTTATGCTCTCTCAAAAAAGAAGAAAACAATTGAGGAACTTTAATTGCAGAAATTGTTTGGGAAGCACCTATCGTAAGAGATTCTCTCCACTTTTTAGAATTAACTACTGACTTGGCTTCATCCATTAAAAGTAAAATTTTATTTGCATACTCCAGTAGGACTTTTCCTTCCTCGGTCAATGTTACGCCTCTATTATTACGCAAAAATAATCTTACACCAAGTTCATCTTCCAAACCTTTAATACGTTGGCTTACATTAGGTTGTACATAGTCCAATTTTTCAGCAGCTTTGGATACCGACTGTAGTTCCGCAACATGTTTAAAAATCCACAAATCATGACTTTCCAATAATTACATTCCTTCCACTGGTATCATATAAAATGATACCTTCTTCATTATTCAGTATTATACATGCCATATACATAAAAATATAATAAAAATGTATTAAAAATCTAAATAAAGTAAGGATGTTTTAACGTGGAATTAAAAGATAAAGTAGTTCTAATAACGGGTGGTGGCACTGGTGTTGGAAGAGCAACAGCTGTTAAGTTAGCAGCTGAAGGCGCAAAAGTTGTCATTAATTATAGTCGTTCTAAAAAAGAAGCTTTGGACGTTGTAAATGAGATTACACAGCTAGGAGGAACTGCAGTCGCGTATAAAGCAAATGTGTCGATAGAAAAAGAAGTAAATAATTTAATATACTATATAGTTGAATCTTTTGGAACGGTAGATGCTTTAGTAAATAATGCGAGTATTACAGCTCAAATAGCCTTGGATGATATAGATGCGGTAACAGATGAAGTATGGGATTCTCTTTTTAGCGTAAATGTGAAAGGAATGTTTCATTGTATAAAAGCAGTTGTTCCTTATATGAAGAAGCAACAATCGGGTGTGATTGTTAATTTGGGCAGTGTGGCTGGAATGACTGGAATAGGCTCATCTGTCCCTTATGCGGCAACAAAGTCAGCTATTCACACAATGACAAGATCATTAGCTTTCGCGTTAGCACCTTTTATAAGAGTGAATTGTATATCTCCTGGTGCAATTGAAACAAGATGGTGGTCTGGAAACGAAGAAAAAATGTATCAACTTGCCGGTAACTTACCATTGAAGAGAATTTCAACACCTGAAGATATTGCAGAGGCTATTCTATTTCAATTGACTCAAAAATCGGTAACTAGCCAAGTTTTTACAATTGATAATGGTCAAACTCTTTGAATTTTAAAATACCTCACTTTTCTAAAATGTAAATAGCGGGACAAAATCGTTTTAACCAACAAAAATACCGAACTATCCACTATAAACGTTCATAAATTTGTTTCGGAATAGTTCGGTTTCCACCCAAGGAAAAGTAGAAAAGGCGCATTCCTGTTAGAAGGATTTTCAGGGCTTGAAAAAGAAAAAGTCCCCTTGTATGATGCATGAATGTCAACGGCAAATTGACTCATTATCACACAGGAGGACTCCTTATACATTCTAAGACGAACTATAAAATTAACCAAGTCACTGAAAACACTTTAGAAAAAGCATTATGCTTGTCCCATCGATGAACGAAGGCGTGCTCCAAAAATCATTTCCTTTCTCTCAATATGAGAAGGTTTCAACGTTTAATCTCGCTGTCTTATTATCAAATACATATGATGTTGATAAAATAAATCTTATAGTTTCGTTAAATTGGCCTATAAAAACTACCAGTACAAAGGTTGCTGAGTATCCCAGATGATCCAGCGGTACGATTCACGTATTGAACTTGTGCTAATCTCAAACGGACTTGGCTCTGTACTTGTTAAATCAAGTATATGTAGCATTCCATTGTATGTACCGACAAGCAATATTGTCTCATCAGAGTTTAATGCCATGCCACTGATTGTCCCAGATACGAAGTAACGCCAAAGTTCATTCCCCTCCAAATCAATCATTCGTAAATAACCATATGCGTCACCCAAAATGTTGCCCCCTTGCACTGCAACACCGGCATATACACGCATACTTTCATCTATTGAAAGGGGCTCTTCATTATTGTCCGGTTTAAGATCATGGAGTGAAATACCAAGTGTACATCCATTATAAAAATGACATGCATTGAACCAAACATGCTCATTATCGGCACTGAACAAGCTGTAATGCGGATAACTCGACATCGGGTCAAACGAATGCATAACATACTTTTCCATATCTAATAACATATGATCGCTATCTTGACTTCCATAAGCCAACCATCTGCTGCTTCGCGAAACAGCTCCATGTGGCATCGCTAAACTTGCTGTGAAGTCATCCTCTTCCTCTGCCCACTCCCTTATATTTTCTACTGACGGGTGCAACAAGAGGGCATCTGCTTCCTCAATCAAATAAATGCCATCATGCGATACCACCAACAACTTCGTGCCATCAGCGAATGGAATGACATCTGCGCTTCGATAGCTTTCTGGCTGCAAGGTCTCAATATCGGGGTATTTTTCGTGCAATTGGTCGATGATTGTCGCCCATTTGTATGTAGCCAGCAAAGTGCCGTTCAACTCTCGATCAGGCTCGCGTACGATACGAACTCCTTGCTCATCCATCAAAGCAATGTCGCGCCCATCCGCAGAACAACTTGCTGCTTGTATGTGCTCGATACGGTTTGCTTCCTGTTTATCCATCACATAGACAGTGCGTGAAAAATCTTCATTTTGCGCTGCAACAAGTAATGCACCATCATGGAGAAATGCAATTGGATAAACGGCTCGCATCAGTTGGCTGTGCGTTTCCTGAAATGGCCAAGAAGCAGCTGGAAACTGTTCACGGAGTGTTTCCAGTTCCTTTGTTCTATTCGCCTGTTTAATAAACTGGTAAACTTGCGAAGCTAATTGTCCGCGTGAATCTTCAAATGGCTCCTCTCCTGGTGCCTCCCAGTTAGTTTCTAATCCTCTGCGCACGTAGGCATTAATTTCACTTGCATAACGTAACCCCTCTTCTCGCCATTTCTGGGATAATTGTAAAGTATCATTTGTCATTGTATTAGTCTCCTTATTTGATAACTCACCTTATCATGTTTTACGGTTTCCTCATTATTCTAAAAAGCATCCAACCGAAACCAACTATCCGCACTACTGGAGTTAGATGCCCCTAGTACTAAGGAGCATAAGCTTTCATTTTCTGTTCACCACTGCTCTACGTTCCTTGTTGAAATCAATAAAACGAAAATCGGTTTGTAGCAAGTTCTCCATGTCCCCATCTATAAGCTTTAGTGGCTATACTTTTTCATTTTTAAGTCATTCCATTGTGAATCGGAAATAGGGATTGCCTTCGAACTTGCTTTCAAAGTTGTTCAATAATTGAACGATTTTTCATAATTCTTGTGGAAACTGTAATGTCTAGATTCAAGTTAAATCTATTATAGAACAAACATTCCCATTCAAACTAGTCTAAAATACAAAAAGAGATGTCTGAAAAGCTTTTTTGAGACATCTCCTTTATGACGAGGATAGTGACAATCGATTACTCGTCGTAGAAACATCTAATTGTACTGTAGCGAAAGGATAGTGAAAGTTACAATGGTTCTTGGCTAATAGCAAGAAGTTGTATGACGAGCCATTCACGTGCAAATAACATTTGTCGATGATATGACCACCTTCATCAATGAAGTAAAAAAACAGCCTTTCGTTCAGACGAAATCGAAACAGTTAGAACGAAACAATAAGAGTTAGAAAAACTGTCAGATAATGAATTAGAAATATGGACATATTTCCAATAGTTGAATACTTGTGTTTGAAAGCAAATTTGACAACTATTTAATACGCCTGAGCAAACCAAACTGTATGCTTTGCTTCATTTCCGCAACAAATACAAGTAGATTTCGTAGTTGGTGGATTAAACGGTATGTTACGAGAAGTATATTTTGTCTCTTCTTTCACTTTTTCCTCGCATGCATCATCCCCGCACCATCCAGCAAGAATCCACCCAGAAATAGCTCCATTTTCTTTGGAAGTGTTAATATGCTGCTGTAAATCCTGCAGTGTATCGATATTTGTATGAGCGTTTTCATCCCGGAATTTACGTGCTTTATCGAATAAACGAGTTTGCATTGTTGTTAATTCTGCCTCAATTGCTGCAATAATGTCATTCAGGTCAATGGATTGCTTGTCATCTTCATCTCGCGCTTTTAACAATGCCTGGTTGTTCTCTAAATCACGTGGTCCTAATTCAATTCGAATTGGTACACCTTTTAATTCCCATTCATTAAATTTGTAGCCTGGTGATTGGTCCGAATCATCTAGACGTACTCGAATTCCGTTCTTTTTAAGAGCTGCAAAAATGCCATCAAGTTTATCTATAATTTGGGGGTTCTTTTTCCATGGACCTACAGGAATTAAGACAACTTGAGTTGGTGCGATTCGTGGCGGTAAAATAAGCCCCTGCTCATCACCATGAACCATAATTACTGAACCTATTAAACGTGTGGAAGTGCCCCAAGATGTTGTGTGTACGTATTCATGCTGATTAGCTTTGTTTAAATATTTAATATCAAAAGCTTCAGCGAACTTTGTCCCTAAATAGTGAGAGGTACCAGCTTGTACGGCCTTCCCATTTTTCATCATTGCTTCAATAGAAAATGTATCGACTGCCCCTGCAAAACGTTCTAAAGGTGTTTTTTGTCCATCATAGACAGGAATGGCCAGTAAACCCTCTACTACTTCCTTATAGATCGTTAACATTTGCATTGTTTCTTGACGTGCATCTTCTTCATCAATATGGGCTGTATGGCCCTCTTGCCACAAAAATTCAGATGTCCGAATGAACGGAAGGGTTTTTTTCTCCCAACGAAAAACATTTGCCCATTGATTAATTAAGACTGGCAAATCACGGTAGCTTTTGATCCAATTCGAATAGAGATGTCCAATCATCGTTTCAGAAGTTGGACGAAGCGCTAAACGTTCTTCTAATTTTTCGCCTGCTGCTTCTGTTACCCAAGGAAGCTCAGGTGAGAAACCTTCGATATGATCTTTTTCTTTTTGGAAGAAGGATTCAGGAATTAACATCGGGAAATAAGCGTTACGATGACCTGTCTCTTTAAAACGACGGTCCATTTCTTTCTGAATATATTCCCAAATTTCATAGCCGTCTGGTTTGAATGCGATACAGCCACGTACTGGTGTATAATCCATTAAATCTGCCTTTTGGATTGTCTCGATGTACCATTTTGAAAAATCATTTTGTTGTGTTGTCATATTCTCTCCTCCATTTCTGCAACTTTACCCACTAAAAAATAAAAAGCACAAAGCTGTCCTACAAATAAGGACGTCTTTGTGCAGACTAAACGTGGTACCACCTTGAATTTAGTTTTAAGAAACCTTAAAACCCTCAAACGTTTTGTAACGAAAACGACTCGGTTATGTTTGCATAACATCTCCGTGGTAGGGTTCAGATAAGAAGCGGTGATATAGCTCTCAGCAATTGCTATATTCTCTGTTTCACTATTCTTACTTACTTGGCCACATCAACAATTTATATTTTATATAACTTTAGCAAAACAGTTCAATAATTTCAAATATTAAAACGATTATTTTTCGGGAAATATCAGATAATTTACTTTATTTAAAGACGAAATTACTACTAGCAAGCATAATTACATAGTATTTTGTAGCAATTGATTTCTCCGTTAATTGCGATTATAGCCGAAAGGGATGGTTTGGAACTTTCGTTTAAAACTACTTTCAATTTCGATTGCTTCTAATGCTGTTATATCTTTTGGTAGCACTTTTAAAACTGTATATTGGAATTGTAAATTTGCTGTTTTATTTTTCGCAAGTAACTGCTTAAATGCTTCATTGCCTCCATGGATTGTTGTGGCATAATCTGACCACCGTCCAAGTAAACCATTTTTATTGTATGAGGATCCGATATAAATTTTACCGTTAGAACAATCTGTAATTGCGTAAATCGCGTTGATTGAGCTTAAGGCAATATGCCAATCTGCATATGTTTGTGGTTCATCGATGATTTGTTTTAATTCATTAAATGTTAATAGGACGTTTTCGTATCCAGGAAAGTCAAATTGACTCGTATTCACAAGCTGTGTAATGATTTTCTCATTTGTTCCTTTTTGATACCATCTTACAGCGGCTCTACCCCATTCTATAAATAATTTACTTTCATATGCACGTAAAGGATCATTTGAAATTTTAAATAAAGGATGCATGATATCATCTTTATAAGGCTCTAGCAAAAATGGCGAACAGTTTGAGGAAACATTTGGTTGCTCTCCATGCCTTACTTCATACGATGTTAAGTATTTCGATGTCGTCCCTTCATCTGAGGAAAAGACAATGACATGATCAAAAGCATCGAAAAAATGAGGTGGCTGTTTTTGCGTATATTCACGTAAAAAACCATCACGATATGCATTGATGAAACGCTCTTAGCGTATGACGAATAAGTAGAATATCTCGATATTTCCTATATGCGGAGCTAACGTTAAAGTTTGGATCATCACCAAAACGTGTGGTTGATTTCCGTTCCGACTGGGCGCTTTCCTGGGGGCGTCCGATGAGCCGCTTCGCTTCGCTGCAGGGTCTCATCTGTGACGCTGATCCCCGAGGAGTCGCCCAGTCTCCACTCCAATCAACTATTTACATAGTAGACGTTTTAACAAAAGTTATCCACAACTTTTGGTGATGAACCTAAGGTTTTGAATTTTGTCTATGCTAAAATTTCATTTTCTATAAAGAAGGTAATAACATGGTCCATTTCTATTTATCTGATTTGTTAAAACGTTGCAACTAAATTTGAATAAAACATTAAACCTTCCTTTACATAAACACTTAGAGGATCTTATCCAAACTAAAGACAAGATCCTCCATATTGACACTATCTATAACAATCTACTTTTTACTATCAATTGTGTAAAGTCCTCTACTGATAATGGCTTACTAAAATAATAGCCTTGTACGTACTCGCAGCCATGTTCACGTAGTACGTTTAATTCTGCCTCTTCCTCGACACCTTCAGCTACTACTTGAAGATTTAAGGCATGCGCTAGAGAGATCATAGCTGAAATCATGGCAATGCCTGATTTTTCAGGCACAATATCACGGACGAATGCACGATCGATTTTCAAAACATCTACTGGGAACGTTTTTAAATAATTTAACGATGAATAACCAGTCCCGAAATCATCTAATGAAATCGTAATACCAAGTGCTCTTAATTGCTTGATTGTATTAATTAAGTCCTCCGTATAATCCAGCATACTCATTTCTGTTATTTCAATTTCTAAAAACTGCGGATCAATTTTTGTTGCTGCCATAACTTCAAGTACCATGTCAACAAAGCCTGATGTACTAATATGAATCGGAGAAATGTTTACGGCAACACGTAAGTTTAAATTATGTACTTCATTCCAAGTGCGTACTTGGGCAGATGCTTTTCTTAACACCCAGACCCCTATATCATTAATGAGCCCACATTGCTCAGCAAATGGAATAAAGCGATCCGGTGGCATGTAACCTAGTTCAGGATCATGCCAGCGTAGCAATGCCTCCATGCCAATCACTGTATTCGTTTTTAAATTGATTTTCGGTTGATAATGTAATTCTAAACTATCTTTTTTTAACGCTTGGTGTAACTTTGTTTCAAGTATTAACCATTTATCGTTGATTTCCTCCATATTTGGACGATACAAGCGGTATTGATTACTCCGTGAAGATTTTGCAGCATACATGGCGATATCTGCATTTTTCAATAATTCTTCAGGAGAGTTCGCATGATCTGGGAAAGTACTAATTCCAATACTAATACTTGCGTAAAATTCATATGAATTAACCACAAAACTCTCATTAAAGACGCTAATTATTTCCTCAGCCTTGTCCTCAATACAGTCAACGTCGTTTAGTATAATAACAAATTCATCACTATTGTGGCGGTAAATAGAATTTGATGTATAATCAACGTTGCGTAGACGATTCGCCATTTCTACTAAGAACATATCCCCGATGATATGACCAAGTCCATCGTTAATGTTTTTAAAACGATTGACATCAATGAAAAATAACGCAAACTTCTCTCCTGTACGTCGGGATTGATGAAATTCATTTTCTAAACGTTGTTCTAACTTACGACGATTTGGTAGTCCTGTTAATTCATCATGATAAGCAATATGCGTTATCTTTTTTATATCCTTTTGTGCGGTAATATCGACCCTTATAGCAATATATTGATACGGTTTACCATTGTCATCTAGAAAAGGAAATACCGTTGTCTTCACCCAGTAAAGGCTGCCATCCTTCGCTCGATTACATACCTCGCCATTCCACATCTCACCCTTGCCTATAGTTTTCCACATCTCTCTAAAGAAGGATCTTGGATGGAAACCTGAATTGAGTAGACGGTGATCCTGCCCTAATAATTCTTCACGGGTGTATTTAGATATTTTGCAAAAATGATCATTAACAAACGTTATTTTCCCAGTTCGATCTGTAATTGCTACAATGATTGAACTATTCATTACTGAAAAAATATCTTGTAATTCTTTCAGACTATAGTTAACTTGATTGATACTATCAGGCGTGATATTCATCATTTTCATTCTCCGTTCATTAGAAGGGTTTAGTGCTTTTGTTTTATATTTCCAAGAGATATAAGGTTATAGGATATCGCCTTTTTTATGTAATTACATTATAGTATTAGAAAAGCAGTTAATTCAACCCAAATATCAAACCATTCAAACCTACATTGGATGGTTTTCAATAAAATAGCCCCTAATAATAAGGTCTTTTCACTTACTAAATACGATAGTTTTTGAAGACTTTAATTACCTAAGTGCTATTCATATGTTATGTTTAGCCTAGTTATCTTTATAATATATGCATCATCTGTAATTTTACTATACTTGAATAATTGCTTCATTTATGATATGAAACAAAAATGCCTTACTGTCACATAAAGACAGTGAGGCATTTTTATAACCTAAGAAATTTCATATTGTATTTGACCTCCGAATGTTTTAGCTCGTTCATTGTAGGCATCTAGTTGTTCCTGAGATAAGTTTAATATATAATAGTGAAAATTTATTGGCTCTAAACCATGTTTCTCGCACACTTGTCGATAAAAATCGTAGCCTTCTCGATAATCTGTCATACTAATAACTTCCTTTCGATTGTACAGTTTCGTTATAATATACTAATTGTTTTTGTGATAATTGATCGATATATTTTGTTATATAACAGAATTATATTTTCAATAATATTATATAATAGGTAATTTGGAACGTCAATAAATTTTCTGATATTTCTTTCAAATATACAAAAGCCCAGTCCATTTAAATTAGTATGGCTGGGCTTTTCATAAAATATTCACGTCGGCTTCCGTAATAACCACATCCTTTAATTACAAACCTTTCAAATTCCTAATTGTTTGGCTTGCATATTATAAGCGGAAAGTTGTTGCTGTGATAACTGTAGCAAATAGTATCGGAATGAAATTGGCTCAAGACCATAGCGCTCACACATCTCACAATAAAATTCATAACCATCACGATATTTTGACATTACAATTCCTCCTAAACTAAACTGTTTTATAACAGTTGTTTTTATTTTTATTTAATATATAACAGATGATTTGTTTCGTCAAGTATTTCTAAATAGTTTGATTAAAAACATATTAAAATCCATTGTTTTGAAAATAATTGATCAAAACAATGGCTCTCGCTCATATCACATATTAATGGAAGGAAGTACTTTAGTCGAAAATTAATTGGTGGCTCCCCTGTTCTCCAACGTAAGAAATGACATACGCTCCTTTTGGAAACCTGGCCAATATTCTTTCAAAACTTTCGTTACTTTTTAAAATACCATTTACAACTTTTGTTTCTTTAAAGATATTTTAAATGGAACATCTCCATCATAAGTGATTTACTTTCACCAATTGAAGACGTTATCTCTTCATCGATCTCAATTGGGTCAGTGGTTCCTGGTTCTGGGCCTTTCTCTTTTTGAGTGATATTGAGGACATCAGGTTCACTTTTTACAGCCTCTGACGTTACTTTCGAAGAGGATACTGCTGTTTTCGCTGAAAATGTATTACACCCTGATAAGAGTAAAATAAACGTACACATCCATGATTTATAAATCTTCATAATTCTACTACATGAATATGGTAAATTGTACCATAAAACATACAAAAAGAAGGAAAGCTCTTTGCCCCTTCCTTCTTTTTATATCTATTTATCAATCTCTTTTGTTGCCCATGAGAAATTGGACCTTCACCATATAATCTTCAATAATCTAAAAATCATTCTAGGAATAAAAATTAAGTTGTTCCAAATATCTTCAAATACGACTGAATTTAAAATTTCTATTATAATTTCTTTAACATAATGTCGTGCTTTTTTTATCATTCTTTGTATTCAGTCGCCAATAAGTTCGTTAATGCTCAACTTTGATGAGTGCTTTGATTTCTTTTATTTGTTCAATATGCCGTTGTTCATGAATATAAACTAGTTCTATCCATTGATCAAGGGGTAATTCGCCCAGAAATGGATGTTTAAAGATTTTTTCTGTTAATAGGGATGGATCTTCAATTGTATCAAGGAAAGTTGTAAATTTCTTTCTAGAATCGTCCAGCAGCGCAATGATTTGCTGAACTGTCAAAAAGTCTTTTGTTGGTTCAAGGAAATCTGGTGCTGGAACTTTCGTTGTTCTATCTAAAATAAGGTGAACATTTTTACGTTCTGTTTGCTGACTATTCTCTTGTTTTAAACCCCATGCAATTACTTTTATAAAAGACTCCTCCGTTAAAGATAAGTGATGGCAAACTTGGGCGATACTCCAACAATTTGCATCAGGCTTAGCATTGAATTGACTATCATTTAATAATTGTATTTCCTCAACTAAGTTATTTCTTGTTTCACATAGATGATCGTTTATTAATTGATTCATAGGTATCTCCTCCACTAACGTTTTTTTTACTCCCTTTTCTGTATATGTTTTATACAATGTAAAATATTCTTTTATAGTTGCTTTATGAATATTCGTTTACCAGTCATTGCGGATTTTCGAACTACATCTAACAACCGATGCAGTTTGACAGCATCATTAAAATTGGGAATATGCTTTCTGCTCTTAGCAATATCTTTTGCCAACATCGTATAGGCTTGATTCACATAGCTGATCGCGTCATTATTTTGTTGTGAAATTTTTACTTCTTCCATTAAAATATCTTTAGCGTTAAACAAATTATTTGGATGAATCATTTTTTCAATGATAAGGTTCCCAAATTGGACATGGCCATAGGAATTTTTCTGTGTTAAGCGAAATGCTCCCTTTTCGCCCCTAATTTCTAATTGAAAAGCAGGATAAACCCCTCCTTGGATATGTACAGATGCTGAAGTATCATTTACGAGCGTCCCCTGTATCAATATTTGATCAGCAGTATTTTTTTCTATTGATTGACCTGTTTCTTGTACGAACGCTTCGGTATAGTGGACATTCATTGTAGCAGATAGTTCTTTAAAATCACCTAAAATATAACAGAGTACATCTAGTGAATGCCCGCCGTTAATAGAAAGAAGGGTGGCTCCATTATCTTCGTCTAATAGATAACGACCTTTTTCATCTGTTATGCCACCTTTTCCTTGTGTTGCAACTTGCATAGTACAGGAAATAACCTTACCAATATCCCCCTGCTGAATGGCTTGTTTTACATAGTTAACTTCTGGAGATTGCCTACCTTGTAGTCCAATTGCATGATGAATATGTCTTTCTTCTGCCAATTGAGCCATTTTTTCTGCTTGCTGCGTATGAATAGCTAGTGGCCATTCACAATAAATATGTTTATTTTCTTCTAATACTGCTAGTACAGCATCATAATGATGAGGGACTTTGATACTTACAACTACTAAGTCAACATCTTTCGATTGTGCTAATTCCTTATAGTTTGTAAAAGCATGAGGTGCATTCAGAATTTTAGCACTTTTTTCGGCGGTCACAATATTGGAAGTTCCAATTGCTGTTATGTTGTAGAAAGGATTGTTCTTTAGTGCTGGAATATGCGTTTGACTTGCCCATTGATTATTCAAAGATCCACCTATAATCCCTACATTGATAATTTTATTTTTCATTAACTATACCTCCTATTAACTGGTAGTAATATATTTGTAGCGAAATCGAAGCGACGGCTACTAAGACTCCCCCACAAAATAAAGACTAGTTAGGAATGACAAACTCCATTAATAAGTTTCTCTATATCCTTATACAAAGTATAATGACAACAAGACATCATTTTAAATGTTTATTAATGATGGTCCTATCACTTTTTTTGATGGATGTGAATAGAAATGGATATTGAAAACATGAAAGCATTTGTGTCAGTTGCAGAATTGAAAAGTATATCAGCTGCTGCCGCTAAATTGAATCACCTACAATCAAATATGACGGCAAAAATAAAAAAAATAGAAAATCATTATAATCAACAATTATTTGTTAGAAATTCTAAAGGTGTAACACTAACAAAAGATGGAGAAAAATTATATCATCAATTTAAGAAAATATTGTTTTTTTGGGAAGAAACAGAAAATATGATGAAAAAACATGAGGAAAAACTACGAGTTGGTACGATGATTTCAATGGGAGGAACTCAAGTATCACAAGCTTTAAATAAGCTTTATCAAACCTACCCTAATTTATCGGTAACCTTAAAAACAGGTTCAACAGCGTATATAGAAAATCAAATTCTGCAAGGGAAAATTGATCTAGCCTATACAATTGGTACATTAAAAAATAAGCATATAAAGTATAAAAAAGTTGCTATTGAAGAAATGGTTATCATAGGTCAAGGTATTGATCAGAGTACAATCTTCGAGGATTATATATGTGAAAAAAACTTACTTGTGCTATCTGATAACTGTTTGTATCTTTCAATATTGCGAGATATATGTAAGAATTTAGCTATTACGCAGGGAGAAATAATTGAAGTGGGAGACCCAGAAACTTTGTTACAATTTGCCATGATGGGCATGGGAATTACTCTAGTTTCTAAACGTATAGCAAGTCGATACAACATTGAACAATACTTAGAAGTACCATCAACCTTTAGATTCGTTGATTTATATTTAATTACTCGTTTACATCACGAATTTACGCCAATTGAAAGACAGTTTATTGAGCTAACAAACGCTATTAATGGCATGGAAGCTAACAACAGATAATAGAACTAAAAGCCGACTCCTACAAGTAAGGATAATCGGCTTTTTTAGTTGCCTATTTTATTCAATGTAATGTTCTCTAGTTCGAACAATATTGAACGGATTATTTTCGAGTACATGTTGTAGCTCTTCATCTTCAATATGCGTATAGATTTGGGTCGTTGCAACACTTGAATGGCCTAGTATATGCTGAAGACTTCGAATATCTGCCCCTGATTTATACATCATTGTTGCGGAAGTATGACGTAACTTATGTGGCGTCAGTCGTTCTTTTTGAAGTCCGGATTGCTGATTAATTTGTTTAACGATTTTTGCAACGGTTTGACGTGTGAAGCGTGTTCCCTTTTGTGAGACGAAAAGAGGCTCTTCTTCCACGCCTTTATAGGCCGTCTTTCCGCTATTTTCATAGTCTGCAAGTGCCTGGATGCAGCTATCATTCAAATAAACTGTCCGCTCTTTATTCCCTTTACCAACAACCGTTAAGTAGCGACCTTGTATAGATGACCTATTTAGCTGACAAAGCTCTGTCACACGAATCCCTAAATTTAAGAAAAACATCATCATACAATAATTCCTCGGTGAAGCACGATTTGGCTGGATGCCATCGATAAATTGCGTGGCTTCCTCGATGTTCATATAGATAGGTTTTTTCCGTCCTATTTTTGGCGTTTCTAATTCATCTGCCGGATTTTCCTCTAGTAGACGTCGTTTTCCTTTTAGATATTTAAAAAATGATTTTAACGTTGCTACTTTACGCGCTCTCGCAGATGCTGAATTCCCTCGCTGCACCTCGCAATATTCCATAAATAAATAAAGATCCTCTAGTGTCATTTCACGAATTTCTTCTATTGAAATACTAGAAATATCTATTTTACATAAATCTGATAGTTCATGATCATGCTGAATTGCTATGTAGAATCGGAAGAATAAAGTCAAATCGTATTCATATTCTTTTCTTGTGCGATGAGACTTCCCTTTAATCGTCGTTAAATAAACAAGGAAATCTCTCATTATTTTAGGAAGCTTCGTCTTTTCCATAAAATCACCTCTATTTTCTCTATTTTACCACGAAAAAACGTTCCCAAATATAAATTTGGGAACTTTATAATGAAAAAAATGCTCTTTCTTACAACGCAGAACAAACGTTCTCTTTATGAGCGATAAAAAAGATGATTCTCTTTAGTAAGAAAATCACCTTTTTAAAAGTTTTTATGAAAGTTTCATTTTTTAGGTATAAAAAGCAAAAAAAATGAATATTTAAATCTAGTGAGTTAAATGCTCTGAGACGATTCGAAAAATAAAAAGATGGGTAACTGTACGTGTCGATTCCTCTCACAACACGCATGGGATTATTTGGAATTTTGTCGATTTTTGTATGAAAACCGTTACTTTACAAAAATACTATACGTCCCATCTACTTGTTTGGCTAGAGACCAGTTTGTTGATAGCATATGTTGAAGTTTAGCGATAACATCCTCATCACAAGTTAAATGCTGGATTCCCGTTTCTAATAATTGATAATCCTTGCCTTCTTCTAATTGGAAACGAATATACAATAAGCGCTTAATGCCTGGCAAAGTTACATATTTGATACTGTAGTTTCCGTGCAGAGCATCTATGAAAATTTGCTCCCCTTCTTGGTAAAGTGCCATTGTTTCGGTAAATTCATAGTTTGGTACTTGTTCCTGCCAAACGGATACATCCCCTGTTTGCAATGTGCGTAAAATCTCCTCATCAGTAAAATCTAATTTTGAAAGCTTGTCTAGCTCATACGCTTGCATTAAATTAATGATTGTCATTTTATTAGCTCCTTTTATATGTATTTATCTTCATTACTTTAAAAGTGATGAGATGAATGCGGATTGGTGCCTTTTTAATTGGTACCTATTTACTACAATGTCGCTAAGGCGATATTGATTCTTACTAAGTGTAACACGTTTTCTCTACTACTTAAATTCGGAGGGCGATCCATATGATGAAGTTCTATGAATCTGGTATGTTTTTTGATGAGATGTTCGAAGGTAATCAACCGAAGCCTCATTATCGGTCTTTCCACCATAAACTCCATGCTTTCACTAAGGAACAATTAGATGAAAAATATCAGCAAGCACAATCAACATTCCTTAAACAAGGCATTACATTTACCGTTTATGGTGCACAAGGTGGAACAGAGCGAACAATGCCCTTTGATTTTATACCTATTATTATTCCATATGAACAGTGGGAAGTCATAGAAGCTGGTATGAAGCAGCGTGTGAAAGCCTTAAATTGTTTTTTACATGATGTTTACCATGAACAACGCATTTTTGAGGATGGGCTTATTCCGAAACAACTCATTGAAAACAATCGGTATTATTATAAAGAAATGCTTGGTGTAAAAGTACCTATTGATAATCATATTTTTTTAGCAGGCATAGACTTGATTCGTGATGAACAGGGCGTTTACTACGTGTTAGAAGATAATTTACGCAATCCTTCAGGGATATCCTATGTTTTTCAAAATCGATCTGTGATGAAGGAAGTGTATCCTGAATTTTTTTCTAAACATACGATCCAGTCACTCGACAAACAAATGGCCTTTATGAAGAAGGCACTTCTTGCCCATCGTCCACCTTCTATGAACCCAGATAGAGAACCTAAAGCTGTCCTCTTAACAGCAGGTATGTATAATTCGGCCTATTACGATCATGTTTTTTTAGCACAGCAGCTCAATATTCAGCTTGTTGAAGGACGAGATTTAGTTGTCAGAGATAATAAGGTGTATAAGAAGACAATCTATGGTCTAGAGCAAATTGATATTATTTATCGGCGAATTGATGATGATTTCTTAGATCCTGTTGTTTTTCGTGAGGATTCTTTACTTGGAGTTCCTCATATTATGGCTGCTTATAAGGCTGGAAATATTGCTATTTTAAATGCTGTTGGTAATGGTGTTGCTGATGATAAAGCGATGTATGCCTATGTACCG
Source organism: Lysinibacillus sp. NPDC095746 (assembly GCF_044763535.1). Taxonomy (NCBI): domain Bacteria; kingdom Bacillati; phylum Bacillota; class Bacilli; order Caryophanales; family Bacillaceae; genus Lysinibacillus; species Lysinibacillus sp. NPDC095746. The sequence continues at coordinate 30,178 of NZ_JBIWGL010000026.1, read as the reverse complement.
GATATGATTCGCTACTATTTGAAAGAGGAACCTATTTTACGTAATGTGGAGACTTATCATCTAGCTGATGATAGACAGCGAGGTTGGGTTCTTGAGCATATGAGAGAGCTTGTTATAAAAAACGTTAGTGCATCTGGGGGCTATGATATGCTAATTGGTCCGCATGCAAGTGATAAAGAAATCGCTATTTTTAAAGAAAAAATATTGGAAAACCCGGTTCAATACATTGCACAACCAACAATTAGCCTTTCTAGAGCACCAGCTTTTCAGGATGGTAGATTTTATCCTTGTCATGTCGATTTGCGTGTTTATGTCATGAAGGGCGAGGATACTTATGTGCTACCTGGAGGTTTATCGCGTGTAGCATTAAAAGAAGGATCTTTAGTCGTGAACTCTTCCCAGGGCGGAGGAGCAAAAGATACATGGATATTAAAGGAGGAATTGCAATATGCTAAGTCGAGTAGCCGATGCACTATACTGGATGGCACGATATAGTGAACGATCACAAACGAATGCACATATATTACAAGTACAGCTGTTGAATATGTTGGAGCAATCTGGCAAAGAAAATGAATACATCGATCATTGGGAAGCGGTGTTAAATATTTGTGCCTCGAAGGAAGAATACTTGTCCTTTTATGAGTCGATTCGAGTCAATCCACTTATCGAATATCTACTCTTTTCTAATAATAACTGCAATGCCCTCCACGCTACTTTACGTGCAGTTCGAGAAAACGCCCGTATAACTCGCGATAGCATACCCATTGAGCTTTGGGAATTGCAAAATGCCTTTTATTTATCGTTACAGCAAGACATGGTGGAACGTGAAAGACCAATTCCACTAATTGTTCTAAACTCTTTTTTACAAAATGTTCGAAAGACTTCTTTGACGGTAACGGGGCTTATCGAAGGCTCGATGGATCGAGATTTACCGTTTTATTTCATGCAAGTTGGGAAATGGATAGAACGTGTAGAAAAGACGATTCGTATGGCTTTAATTATACTAGAGCAACATAAGGAAATAGCCATCTCTTTAAAAGAAGCGGACGGATCGTTTTTACTCGATTTATCGGAGGCGACGGAGTCTTATTTACGCAAGCATCGCCAAACCAATTTACTCTATGTTATGCAATATTTATTACAGGATAAGCATTTCCCACGTTCAGTGATGTTTTGCTTAAAAAAATTAGAAGAAGCTTTTATCTGTTTAGACAGCGACCCTCTTTCAGCAAGATTTTTAGCGCTTCATACCCCATTAAAGAGTTTATTATTTGCCGTGATGAATGTAGATTTATGGAATATTACATTAGAGGAAACTATTTTGTTAATGGAGGAAAGATTGTGTCAATGTATTGATTTTGGCAATACATTTTCAACAATTTATCATTTATATGAACCCAGCGTACAACCTTGAAAGGAATCAACAACAGCTCCCTTTCAACAAGCAAGTCAGTAATCCAAAGGAAGCAGACACAATGAAATTTGAAATTCAACATACAAATATTTTTCAATATGATTCTGAAGTCGATCAAAGCTTAAATACAATCCGCTTAAAACCAAGGGGCGATGAGCGTCAGCGCTTACTATCCTATCGAATTGCCATCACTCCTTCATCTTTAACGCGTGAGCATACAGATATATGGGGCAATACGGTTGGCACATTTTATATACCTGAGCAGCATCAAGAGCTAGAAATTCAAACGACCTCTATTGTCAGCATTCAACGTGCACCATTTATTCATCGCATTCAATATTCACCAGAAATGCAGACAATTTTTCACTCGAAACTGTTTTATGAGCATTATTTGCCCTATTTAAAGTTTACACATTTTACGTTTATGACAGAAAATCAGTTAGAGGAAGTTTATCATGCAATTGGTCATGCTGAAAATCCTGTATTATTTTCATTAAATTTAATGCAATATTTATACTCGACTTTTGAATACGTTCCTGGTGCAACCGATGTTACGACAACTGCGAGCGAAGCCTTTTCCCTTAAGCGAGGTGTTTGCCAGGATTTCACACATGTCATGCTTGCGGTGCTAAGAGCTAAAGGAATTCCAGCACGCTATGTTAGCGGTTATTTATACGTCGATGAAAACTCTGCCTTAATCGGTGATATTGCAACCCACGCTTGGGTAGAAGTCATGATACCAGGAATCGGCTGGATTGGTCTCGATCCAACTAATAATGTAGAAGTGTTAGAAAATCACATTATTTTATGCATTGGCCGTGATTATTCCGACATAAGCCCTGTTGAAGGCGTTTATTCAGGTGGAAAGCATGATTTAACGGTTAAAGTGAGCGTCAAAGCATTGAATCATTTATAATAAAATGGTATAAATTAAACCCCTGATTTTTCTACGCCAAGCAGAAGAATCAGGGGTTTTAGTAAGATGATTTTAATCTTGAATTTTGCAGTATATCAAAAGAATTTATCTAGGTATCATTTTTGATCATGATACAATACCCATTTCTTTTCCTATTTTCTTCATTTTAATGATGACTGTATCGAGCTGCTCCATTGTATGTGTAGCCATCACTGTAATCCGCAACCGGCTTGACCCTTTTGGCACAGTTGGTGGCCGAATCGCTGGAATAAAAACACCTTCTTCCATTAGTTTCTCAGAAAATCGCATAGCTTCATGGGCATCACCAATAAGAAGAGATATAATTGGCGTTTCTCCGCCTTTAACTATAAAACCCGATTCCACCAATTTTTGACGTAAATACTTAGCATTATTCAGCAATTGTTCCCTTCGTTCGGGCTCATGTTGAATAATGGAAATCCCTTCTCGCGCTGCTTCAATCGCACTTGGAGATAAAGCTGTTTGGAAAATAAAAGATCTAGCGCTATTCAGTAAATAGTTCTTTGCAATGGACGACGTCGCTACAAAGCCACCCTCTGCACCAATCGCTTTACTCAACGTGCCAACTGTCAAATCAATGTCATCTTTCAATCCAAAATAATCGGCAGTACCACGGCCATCATTTCCTAAAACACCTGTCGCATGCGCATCATCAATCATTATGTAAGCATTGTATTTCTTTGCTAGTGCAACTATTTCGGGAAGTGGAGCGATATCACCATCCATACTAAAGACGCCATCTGTCACAATAAACTTCTTTCCATCTCCATGTGATTTCCTTAGTTTATGCTCTAAATCTACCATATCCGCATGTTCATAAACAATTGTCTTTGCTGTACTAAGTCGACAACCATCTATTATACTCGCATGATTCCAAGCATCAGAAAAAATTATATCCCCTGCCTTCATCACACTCGAAATCACACCAATATTCGCTAAATAACCACTGCTGAAAACAATGGCGGCTTCAGTCTTTTTCAAATCCGCAATTTCACATTCAAGCTGTTCATGAATGACGAAATTTCCGGTTGTTAATCTCGAACCACCTGCTCCTGTACCGTATTTACTAATACCTTCAAATGCTTTCTTTCTCAACCGAAAATCTGTTGCAAGACCTAAATAGTTATTAGATGAAAAAAGCAAAAATTTCTTATCATTCATAATGATCTCGCTCTCATTGCCATTTGAAAACGAACGTAACTTTCTTGTCAATCCTTTCTCTTCTATTAATTGTAGTTCCTGCTGTAACCACTGATCCATTTTTTAATCCCTCCTAATGAGAACCGGTACGCTTTCTAAATAGTCTATAAAAGATTCTAGTTCAACCTCATCTGACACAAAATAAATGCGCCCTCCGCTCTCGCAGCCTTCCCTTTTTAACGGTGTAATTCTGACATAACCTATAGCACGATTACTTACATATCCAGTGACGTAATCTGGATCATCAGACCAACATAATTCTGCAATTGTAAACGGAGAATTTGCCACTTTCGTCGCCAAAGCCAACGCTTCACGAACACGCTCATTCAGCTCCCCATTAGCGTCTTGCCAATCAATTCGTGAAACTCGAACACCCTTCTCCCCACGATCGTCAAGCCGTAAGCCGCTTTTACTATTTAAAATAATTGCGCCACGGAGGTTTTGATGACTATCAAGTTGGTGAAAAGCAACATTCAATGCATGCTCCGAAACACCTAAGGAGGTTAGTATCTTTCTTGCCTCACTATGGGCCTTTTCAATTGAATCGGCCTCAACTGTTGTAATTTCTAAAGGCGGCAAATACTGTATCTGATTATGTGCAATTTTTTCAACGGTAATTTGTATAAAGTCAGCATCTCCACGTGAATGATTACTTACTTTGTTCAATAACTGCTTTACAATTGGCTCTATCTGAGATTTACTACCTATCCGTTCACCACCAGATATATGCTTTTCCCCTAGTTCAGGGCTTCTCTCTGCCGCACGCATGCGAATGCTATAACACGTTTTTAACATGATTATTACCTGCTACTTTCCTATTTATTGTCTGTAATATTTTCGTTATAGGATAAACACTAACAGCTGTGATTACCATACCTGGAATAGCCAAAACTACTAACGGTAACAATGGAATTCCTAACGTAAAAGCCAAACCAAATCTAGCAATCGTTGTGCCAATTGGGCCTGCCAAAACAAGTACCGGAATTGAAGTCCCAAATAAAACAATAAGTAGGCCTACAGTCAATCGAAAAATGAAAGAGATCTCCACATTTAAGATCGAGTGTATACCTAATAAAAATAAGATTAAACTTGCAATGATCCCCGCTAGAAAATATCGCTTAAATCCAAATACCGCTGCAATTGCAACTGCAATAGGTGCTGATAATTGAAAGTCAGACCCAGGAAAACCTGTTGGAATTTTAAACATGCCTGTAACGATAATAAGACAAGCTAGCAATGAAATCTGCGCAAGATCATATGTAGAAAACTTTCGAATCATTTTATTCCTCCATCTTAATTAAATACTTGATGTCATTGCCTCCTATTCTCTCTATTTGAGTTAACCATTATCAATATTAAGTTAACACAAATAAAGATAGGAAAGTAGATAAAATGGTAGGAATTTTTATTATTTGTGAAAATCGGTTTGGTTATTGATCAATGAAGTTCGTGTTCCTCAGATTAGATACTTTTTTCACATTCCGCATGTAAATGTCAAAATAATAATGTACATTTTTGCTCGTCTAAACATGTACACTTTCGCTGATTAACTACGTTTCTTTACAAGTGTGTGAATAATTACAACTTGACACGGAGCCTCTACTCGCATGATTCGCTAGGCTAGAACCCAGCTACATCAATGGCTAGCCGATGCTATTATGCTCGCCACTCCTGTAAAGTTGTAATATACAAAGGGAGTCAAAAATGTAATTGGTTAAACAAGCATTTTTGTACATATTTATTTCAACCTTTATATCCGCATCGGCATGTGAACACCTGCACTTGGCTAGTTACTACTGCTGTCTTCACGATTCAACTATTTACTCTATAGCTTATATACATGTTGGAACGTACAAAAAAAGTATAGGCCAAATTAACCTATACTCTCACACCTTCCCAAGTTATAATCTTTTCCCTTTCGATTTGAAGGTTTTTACAACACGTATTTGATGGAAGTCAAATAAATAATGATAACACCATACAATTTCTTGTAATGACACACTATTTATACACCTCTTTTATTCCCCCAAACTAGGGCATGCAACTGTGGTAGTACTTTGACATCTCTGAATTCCTCATCGTTAATCACTCTATCAATCAGCGCATGATAGTTATCCAACAAATGGAGTATCAATTGAGAATTGTCAGTCGTTGTGAGATCATCATTACCGACTTGGAGATAAAAAGGAATCATTGGATATCGTTGGTGAATTTGTTTAGCATATTCGTAATCCTCTTGATTAAAAACGACTATTTTGAGAGATATATGGTGATTACTGTCGCGATTTTTAAGCTTTTCGAACATATTAGAGAGTAACGAATAGTCTGTGGTCATTCCAGAGCTAGGTGGCTTAGGTGAGATTGTCAGTTCATCAATCTCATACATCCATTTTTGCCACCTACTTCCCTGTGTTTCCACCCCGACCTTTATGTCGTTTTCTTTTAAAATCGCAATGAGTTCTTCCAAATTTTGATGGAGTGCAGGATTGCCGCCTGATATCGTGACAAATGAAAAACCACTGCCTCCAAGGCGTTTCAACTCAGACCAAATCTCTTCTGCTGTCATTTGGACGATAAGATGCTTTCCGCTACCATCCCACGTAAACGATGAATCACACCAAGAACAGGAATAATCACAGCCTGCAGTTCTCACAAACATAGTCTTCTGGCCAACGACCATTCCCTCGCCTTGAATCGTCGGTCCAAAAATCTCGATAACAGGTACCTTACTCAACTTCCATCCACTCCCGTCTAGCTTCTGCATAGCTTGTCGGAGTTTCATATAGTCTGATAAACTCTACACGCGCATCGTTATATCTTTGTTCATCATGCAAGGCCTCAGTCAATTTTTCGTAAATCCAAACAACAATGTTCTCTGCCGTCGTATTCATGGGTGGAAGCGTTTCATTTAAATAACGGTGATCCAAATGAATTTCTATTTTTTGTTTCCATATTGCTTTTATATCGCCAAAATCAATCACCAAACCGCGTTCATCTGTGTATCCACTCAGTCCTAATACTACGCGATACGTATGACCGTGCAGGTTTTTACATTTCCCCTCATAATTGTGTAAATGATGAGCCGCATCGAAAGTAAATTCTTTGCTTATGAGTACACGCTTTGCATGATAGTTCAATTGATTTCTTTGAATATCTTCATCTATTTTTTGGAGTTTATCGACGATTATAAATTCTGACATACCTTAAGACTCCTTCCTGAAGCTCAAATACTCATCAAGCCCTTTATTTCGCAGTTTACATGCCGGGCATTCACCACAGCCATCTGCTATTACACCATTATAGCAAGTCAGCGTTCTTTCCCGAATAAATTCAAGTGCCCCAAACTGATCAGCAAGCTCCCATGTCTGTGCCTTATTCAGCCACATCAACGGTGTATCAATCACAAAGGAATCATCCATCGATAAATTTAACGTTACATTCAAGGATTTAATAAAAACATCTCGACAATCCGGATATCCACTAAAATCCGTTTCACAAACGCCAGTTACAATATGCTTAGCTCCTACTTGGCTCGCTAAAACGCCCGCAAATGAAAGAAAGAGCAGATTTCGGCCAGGTACAAAAGTCGATGGAAGCTCACCATTTTCTCCGTCTTCTACCTTTATGTCTTGTCGAGTCAATGCATTCGGAGCAAGCTGATTCAGGAGTGACATATCAAGAATGTGATGCTTGACCCCAAGCTCCCTTGCTATCTCCTTCGCACATTCAATTTCAAGACGATGCCTTTGACCATAATCAAAAGTTACTGCCTCAACTTCTTCAAAACGTTCTTTTGCCCAGAACAAACAAGTTGTACTGTCCTGACCTCCACTAAATACTACAATTGCTTTTTCCTGCTTCATCTAGAAAAACTCCCTTATATCGAATAACAGCACTTTAAGAAAGAGCTGCTTTCTTCTTATTTTTTAACGAATATTGTGTGCCATAGTACCAAAAAGTTCAATTCAATCCCGGTTTCGGCAAGACATAAAAAAACCTCCTTGTAAAATGTTTCCCAACACTTTTCAAGAGAGGCATTACCAATCATTCTATTAAAACATTAGTAAAAACATAAAAAAAAGCCACGTCCGATATGGACATGGCATATTGTCATGTTTCCATAGTTTTTTATAGAGGGTATTTGCTATGAACCTCTCCCAATCTAGTCCGGGCATTCTTTTCAATATAATACAAAAAATAGTATGAAACGTCAATTGTATTTTTCTTCTCTGGAAAAACAACTGTTATATAGTACACTAAACACTTTGCTGAGATTTAATTCATTCACAATATAGTCATATTACCTCAATAAATCATAATTCCATTGTCTAGAACAGATTTATTTTGCACCTGATTTCCTAAAATATATAGCTTTTTTAAATTTGGCAAATTCACTAATGGCTCTACATTCGAAATGGCGTTATTTTCCAAGTGAAGCACCTCAATTTGGTGCCACTTTTCCATAAAACTCAATGATTGCAGTGAACTATCTTGGATAGTGAATGAATGCAGAGCTGTAAGGCCAACAAAATTTTCGCTCGAATTAGTTAATGTGATAATTTAAATGGAAGGAACTATTCAACTTACTGGGCAGGTTAGCGGAAGAAGGAATTTATGTAGAATATACTAACTATTAAAGCTAACAAAAAATGTTAATGTGAAAGAACGTTAATGTTGCCACAATTCATTAATATTTAATAGCTCCTTCAATAACTTTCACATTTACGTACTCTATTGATAAAAAGAGAGGTAAAAGATGAATTATAAGACGAAAAGAATTTTATTTTTTTCAGCAGGTACATTAACCTTATCCACATTATACTTATTAACATCAGGGCATTTTAAATTCTTTGTACCCTTCTTGTTTATTACTGTTACAACTTTAGTATTATTTTTACTAAATGAAATTAAAAAAACTTAACTCAAAGGAAAAACAAATATGAAAGAAGTGGTAAACCTAGAGTATTGTTTTCTATTATGGTTCGAAAAAAGAACTTAATATGAGTAAATTGGAGGGTAATTTATATTGATGATAGAATGGCCTCGAAGGAAAATTATTCTGATAAAATTAGATACTTGAATATACAAGGAATTTTACTTTGAGAGAAACTCCCCGATTTAAGCCAAAGTGATTTAGATTATTTACCGAATTGCAGTTCAAACACGATTGGTTCTCTTTTTTTACATATTACAGCGATTGAGTTTGTTCATCAGATATTCTCATTTAAAAATCAAACTGTATTAGAAAATGAGTACTTGAAGTTGGACAAAAAAGGTACTGCATTTGCAGTACCTTTTAATATGCTAATTAATTGTCTTTTTACCGTGCGGTTTTGTTTTTTGTACTCAAAACAGAACCCATAAGGCGACTTTTTTGTTTATTCACTTTTTTATACAATAAGTTTAAACTTCTGGTTTACTATTACTTGTGATACAGCACTGGAAATTTAATTCTAACAAAGCCGCAACTTCACAACAAGCTCCACAAAGTCTCTATAATCCTCTGACGTAAGAGTAAGCTTTTACGTTTAAAGGTTTACTCATCGCGATCAAGTGCTTCTTTTACAAATGTAGGAAGTGCGAATGCACCAACGTGTAAGTCTGTATTGTAATATTTCGTTTTTAGAGCAAATTTGTCCCAAGCATCTACTTGAATATCTTTAATTGGATGTAATGCTTTTGAAGCAAATCCGAATAGCCAGTGTCCTGATGGATACGTTGGCATATGGAATTGATATACGCTTGCGATTGGGAAAATACCTTTAATTTTTTTATGTGCTTTACGCATGTTTTCTGCATACTCCGTGAAGTATGGTGATTCGTGTTGATTAATTAAAATTCCTTTTTCATTTAATACACGGTAGCACTCTTTATAAAAAGCTGTTGTAAATAAACCTTCACCGACAGAAATTGGATCAGTAGAATCTACTAATATTAAATCGAATGATTGATCCGCTGCGTTTTGAACATAAGCTAAACCATCATCGAAAATCAATTCCATACGAGGATCTTCTTCGACACCAGCAGCTGTAATTGGAAGGTATTTTTGGCTTAAACGGAATACTAACTCATCGATTTCAACCATGACTACTTTTTCTACTGATTCGTAACGTAGTACTTCACGAGCAGTACCACCATCACCACCACCGATAATTAATACCTTTTTTATATCAGGGTTAGTCGCGAATGCTGGGTGTGTAATCATATCGTGATAAACGAACTCATCTTTTTCATTAACCATCATCAAACCGTCTAACGTGAAGAAAGTACCAAACTCTTCACTTTTATAAAAATCGATTTTTTGGAACGGAGATTGTTCACTATGAATCTCTTCGTTGTATCCGATTGAAAATTTACAGTTATCGCTCCATTGTTCTGTATACCATTTCATTAAATCACGTCCTCTAATACTTCTTGTTTCACTAAAATTGTATCAATTTCTTGTTCTGCAAATTGGCGAATTTTATCTGCCATTCCACGTGGTACTTCAAATGATTCTGTCTTTTTCGCTTGCAGTTTTTGTTCTAAATATTCTGCTGCCTTCCAAGGACTTACTGAGTCCCCACAAGTATAAACATCTACAGAGGCAAATCCGTATTCTGGCCAAGTATGAATCGTTAAATGGGATTCAGCAATAATTACTGCACCCGAAACACCATATGGGTTGAAATGATGGAAGCAAGATTCTACAATTGTTGCCCCAGAATAGTCAGCAGCTTCATTCATAAACTGCTCGATTAATGCATTTTGCTCAATAATTTCACTTGGGCAACCATAAAATTCAATTAATACGTGTCTTCCTAATGTTGATAATTCAATGCTCATTTATTTGTCTCCCTTACGACTGTAATATAATTTTCTTCTTTCGTTTCGAACAGAACATTCCCAAAATTAAGAAAATAGAAGTTATATAATTCTACTACTTCCTCTGAAATAACTTCACCAGGGATAATTAGTGGTATTCCCGGTGGATAAATCATTAATGAATCTGCACTAATTCTACCTACCGCATCATAAATTAACGTTGTTTCTGTTTCAGCATTACACGCCTGTTGCGGTGTCATAGCTAATTTATTAATTTGATTCGCTGTCACATAAGCTGACTGAATCGCATCTTTTTTTGCATGATTAAGTTCAATATCTTTCAATGCATGTACTAATTTACCGATTGTTTCATTCGTATCAACATGACTAATGACTGCCATTATGACATATCCTTCAGCAAGTTCTAATTGAATGCCATACTGTTGTTTCAATATTGTGTAAACTTCGAAACCAGTTAAACCGAGATCGTTCACACGAATAACAAGTTTCGTCCAATCATAGGATTGATTAAAATTTTGTTGTACATATTCAGCCTTTAGCACTTCATAGCGTGAATTATTTTCAATTTCTTCAATTGCCGCATCAACAATTGACTTTAATTGGCTATAACGTTGTTGTCCATACACCGCTAATTCTCTTCGTGCTACATCTAAAGAACTCATTAATAAATAATTTGCACTCGTCGTTTGCAGCATATTTAATACTTTTTGCAAATGCTTCGAATCGATTCGTTGTTCTTGTAGTAATAGAAGCGAACTTTGTGTTAATGAACCCCCTGTTTTATGCATACTGACCGTTACTGCATCGGCACCAGCACTAATGGCATCGTTTGCATCAGGTAAAAATGTTAAATGCGCTCCGTGTGCACTATCAACAATAACTGTTACATTTTGTTCATGTGCAAGCTTGCAAATTTCTTGCAGTTGATTCATCGACCCAAAATATGTTGGATACGTTACAAGTAAAGCTTTCGCTTGTGGATTTTCTGCAAGTGCCACTTTTACATTTTCAACTGAAATTCCGTGTGCAATACCAAAATGTTGATCAACTTCAGGTTGAATAAATACTGGTTTTGCTCCGCTTAATATAATGCCGTTCATAACTGATTTATGGCAGTTACGAGGTACGATCAACGTATCCCCCTGTTTACATGTCGCTAAAATCATCGCGAGAATACCTACAGTAGTGCCATTTACTAAAAAGTAAGCGTAGTCTACATTAAATGCTTGTGCAGCTAATTGTTGAGCTTCTTTAATAACCGATTCCGGATGACTTAATAAATCAAGTTCCTTCATCGAGTTTACGTCCATTCTTAATGTCATTTCTCCAAGCGTCCATTTTAATGGGTTATCATGTAACCCCATTTTATGACCAGGTACATCAAACGGCGTAACATCCTGTTTAGTATAATTGACTAAAGCTTCAAATAATGGCATGCGGTCCTGAGTGGCTAAAAATTCCGCTGTAGCCACTCGATCTTGCACGCATTGCATTATTGTCCCATAGCAACTGTTAAAAGTTGCTCTATTTCAGAAACTTTGTCTGTTTTTTCCCAAGTTACGTTGACATCACTACGTCCAAAGTGACCATAAGCTGCAACTTGTTGATATTGTGGTTTACGTAGATTTAGCATGTTAATAATGCCAGTTGGCGTTAAGTCGAATAATTGACGAATCGCTTTTAAAATTTCTTCTTTCGCTACTTTTTCTGTACCAAATGTTTCTAAAGCGATACTAATTGGTTCACTTACACCAATTGCATATGATAATTGGATTTCACATTTATCTGCCAAGCCTGCTGCAACAATATTTTTTGCAACGTATCGCGCTGCGTAAGCCGCTGAACGGTCAACTTTTGTACAGTCTTTACCAGAGAATGCGCCACCACCATGACGAGCTGCGCCGCCATAAGTATCAACAATAATCTTACGTCCTGTTAAACCTGCATCTCCGTGTGGTCCGCCTACTACGAAACGACCAGTTGGATTAATTAAAATTCGGAAGTCCTCATTCATACCAAATTGCTTCGCAACAGCTTTAATTACATTTTCTGTAACGTAATCAATGAATGCTACTCGGTCAAAATCATCATCATGTTGGATTGACATTAAAACAGTATCAATTTTAGGTTGCTTACTATCCGTATAATCAATGGTTACTTGTGATTTCATATCTGGTCGAGCCCATTTGAATTGACCATTTTTACGTAACTCAGTTGCACGTTTGACAAGCATATGTGCCATTTCAATTGCTAAAGGCATATAGTTTTCAGTTTCATTCGTCGCAAAACCGAACATAATACCTTGGTCACCTGCACCTACTTCTTTTGTATCGCTTGAAGAATCAACACCCATTGCGATATCAGGAGATTGCGTATGTACTAAAACTTGTACATTGCAGTTATGACCATCAATGCCGAACTTATCATCTGTGTAACCAATGCCGATTAGGGTATTACGGGCAATTTTTTCGATATCTAGTTCTGCTTTTGTAGTGATCTCTCCACCAACAATTACTGTGTTTGTAGTTGTGAATACTTCACATGCCACACGTGATAACGGATCTTGCGATAATGCTGCGTCTAATACTGCATCTGAGATTTGGTCTGCAATTTTATCTGGATGTCCTTCCGATACAGACTCCGATGTGAATAATACTTTTTCTGACAATTTTAACTGCTCCTAACAATTATAGATTTTTAGGGCATAAAAAAAAGCTCACCCAATTTTAAGGAAAGCTTCGAATACTATCAGCTGCTGTTCCTCTTATTGTTCACAAAAGTTTAATTTTGTGCTCAGGTTCGGCCCACTGGATTTAATTCATAATGAACTAAATTGTTTGGCCACCGTATCTTCGACCCCTCGTCTCAACGGTTATTAATAAGAGCTATATTATTATGCTGAGACTCATATTAAGTCATAAACATTTGAGTGTCAATTTATTTTTTTATAATTAATCGCTATGAAAATTATTCATTTACCCTTTTGAACTAAAAATTACTAAGTGTAACGTTTTGCAACGTATTAATAATTATTATAAAAAATGAATAATAATGCACTCGAAGGTTTTTTATATTAATAATAGAATGAACTCCTATTAAATTTGCTAATAGATGCGTCAAAATAACATATTGTAAACATAAAAAATTTCAGATCATCGAGGGATATATAGGAATTTTTTAGGACTTTTATTGATAGAAATCATTTAAATTTCTATAATTCAGAATATTATTTTTGGTCAGTTATAAGAAGTCCCTGACGATTCTTTCTTTCCAACATGGTGTGTTGATCGACTAAATTTTAACTATAATTGTTCCACTAAAATATTTTTTCTCTTTACACCACTATGGCCATCAAAGCTATGGATTGAGAAATTCATTTGTCTTAGCGAAGGCTGATTTAATACTCTTCCCTCCTACTATTAATTATTTGATGCAAATAATTATCTATTAAGTATTTTACTTGCTTGTTGATAATCCTTTTTATAAATACCATTGACAGAAAATTCAGACTAGATATATAATTTTTGGTATTACCACTGTATTTAAATATTACCACAAAGCAAAGGAGGCGAGGATTTGAAAGAAAAGGAACGCTCCTCAGATAAAATTGAAACTGAATTAATTAGATCTATATTGGCTGGCGTTTATTCTGTAGGAAGTACTTTACCGCCGGAAAGAGAGCTTGCCAAAAAATTGGGTGTTGGTCGACCAACTATTCGGGAGGCTCTTCAACGTTTAGGAAGGGGTGGATGGATAACAGGGAGAAAAGGAATGCCTGCGGTTGTAAATGATTATTGGCGCAATGGGAATCTAACGACACTTGTTAATATTATTGAGAATCATCATACCATTACAGATGAATTTATCATGTACTTATTAGAATTAAGAAGTTCTTTGGCTCCGACTTATATTCGTGATGCTGTCACGTTTAATCAGCCTAAAGTAGTTGCTCTCCTTGCCGATCTAGAGCGCCTTGAAGATAGTGCTGAAAGCTATGCAGCATTTGATTGGGATTTGCAAAAGAGATGTGCTGACCTTGTAGTCAATCCCATCTTTCTACTCATTTTAAATAGCTTCGATTCCATTTATATGGATATGGCAAAAAGATATTTTTCTGAAAAAGAACATCGTGTGTTGTCCTTCAACTATTACCACGACTTATTAAACGCTGCATTAAAGGGAGATGCAATGGAAGCAGAAAGGCTGTCTACGTCAACCATGGCGAAAAGCTTAGCACTCTGGAAAGATAGATAAAATAACGAATACTGGAGGCGTGATAAATGAAATTGAAATATTTTAAAGAATATTTTTCCTATCCTGATATATTAATCATGACCTGTCTATTCCTTATTAGTTTTGGATTGATGATTCTACATTTAACGTCTATCGGAATTTTAGGTGTTTTTATTCTAGGAATGATTATGTATTCCTCGGCTGAGTATGTTACACACAGGTTTCTTTTTCATCTGAAACCACCAAAAAGTGCATTTTTGTTAAAAATGCTTAAACGTTTACATTATGACCACCATTCAAAGCCGAATGAATTACATTTATTATTTTTACCTTTATGGTATAGTGTGCCGAACATTGCAATTGCAGCAGCCATTTTTTATATTTTTTCATCTAGCTTTGTAATGACAAACGCATTTATTGCAGGCATCATGCTCTTTTTATTATTTTATGAGTGGAAGCATTATATCGCTCACCGCCCCCTTCGACCAATATCTCCATGGGGACGTTGGATGAAAAAAGTTCATTTATGGCATCATTTCAAAAATGAAAATTACTGGTATGGTGTTACGAACCCAGCCTATGATTTTCTCATGGGTACCTATAAAAAACAAAAGGATGTTGAGCAAAGTAAAACTGCTAAAAATTTAGAGAAACGCGGCAACAACTAGAAAATAGAATGAAAAACTATGCCTTGTAGGAGGCACTTTAGAAGCGATTGAGAAAGTATAACAAAAGGACTTGTGTGTTATTTTCCTCACAAGTCCTTAGATGAGAATAATCCTCTACTTACTTAAATTTCTCCGTATCACCTCGGTCTGCTTTAATAAACTAACCTTATTCAGCGTTCTCATTACAATTGAATCTTAATAGTTTTTTTGTGTAATAGTATCGCTTACCCGTTAGCGGATAATCATTGAGTACAAATTCTTCTTTATAGCCTAGCTTCACGTAAAAATCAGGTGCTTGAAAACTAAAAGTATTGAGGAAGGCATATTTGCATCCTCTATTAATAGCAATCTTCTCAGCTTTACGCATCAATTCCGTACCAATATGCTGTCCACGGAGTTTTTCACTTACCCATAAATACTCTACTTCTAACCAATTTCCATGTGTATCACCAATCAACCCCGCAACTCTATTTCCTTCTTCATCGTCTACAAAAAGACCAATATCTTTTACTAACTTATCTTCAATGTTATTAAGATTGTATTTTAATAACTCTTGAAAAATATGTTCTTTTTCTTCTTCAGTGACTTTTTCAGATTCAATGTATTTCATTTATTCTCCCCCTTTATACGATTTTAATTAATAAATTTCCTAATACCTTTATTCATCACTTTTGCCCTTTTTTAATTAACTGTTTAAAGAAGAAGCACCTTCTTTAAAATATTCCTGCCGTTTTGCACCTGATACAGCTTTTAATGCCAATAATCCTAATAAGAAGAAGGAAAATGAACCTATTAACCCCACAGGACGGATTGAAGTTAATTCAGCAGCTAACCCTAGTAAAACCGTGAAAGCAACAATGAAAACTGCCTCAATGACACTAAAGATGCTTCCGAATCTTCCCATCATCGTCACAGGGACATGATTTTGGTAGAAAGTTAAATACCCTGTATTTGCAAACGTTACAGCAAAACCGATTAAAAATACACCAGGCACTGCACTAATAAAGCCACTCGAACTGTAAAGTACTATATAACCTAGTGAAGTAAAAATGGTACCAATACCTATTAAATGATTAACTGCAAGTTGTTTTGAAAATACAGAATTAATAATTGAGCCTATTATTATTCCAGCTCCAAAGACACTTAATAAAAACCCATAATTGGTGTCTGATATTGAAAGTACGCCTTTAGCAAATGCTGCCTCGAGAGAATCTATTACAGTCATGAATAGAGTAGTGCAACAAAATAATACATATATTTTTGTAACATAGATATTATCCTTACTGAAATTAAAAACAATTCGAACATCACTTTTTATCATATCCCATGTAAATCTTTGCCCCTCTATCTCTTTGAGTCTTGAATCAACATTAGGCAGCATGATTATAATAAGTGCTGAAATAAATAAAGCTACTGCATTTACATGAATGGCAGTATAAGGAGTATCCATCCAAAATAAAATCCCAGCAATAGCAGGACCTATTAGTGAACCACAAGAGTTGATAAAACTACGTAGTGCATTAAAGCGTTGCCGATCTTGTTCTGGTATAAGTTTAGTCATATAAACCATAGATGTAGGTTGAAAAATAGCACTTCCCATATTAATGATAAACGCTAGTACGTAAACATAAATAAGTGAAGGTAAAAATGGAATTAACGCAATACATATTGCTCGGAAAACGTCTAATCCCATCAAAAGTCGCCGTGTATTTACCCGATCAATTAAACTACCTGACCAAGCATTAGAACATATAGTTGCAATTGGACTTAGTATATATAATAAAGCAATTGCAAGCGGGGAACCTGTTTCGTTCAATATTATTAAATTCAGTGCAATTAGGTAAACCCATGCACCCACATTTGAAATGCCTATTCCTCCTAATAGTATTAAAGGATATTTCCATCTGGACATAATCACCACTCCTATTTTATTTTTTTAAAAACAAAATAAAAAACTCACCCCCAAGATATTTATCTTGGGGGCGAGTCATATCGCGGTGCCACCCCAGTTTCATTTCTACATTGCTGCAGAAACCTTATCGAGTACGGCTTTGTGAATAAATCACCTGCGATACTCTATCTCTATAACGTGAGAATACGTTGCATCATCATTGTTCCAATAAACAAATCCTATACACAGCTCAAAGGCTTGGTTCAACACATTTCCTATCCCTCTTTTTCAGCTACCAGAGGTCTCTGTAGATAGTACGTATGTTTACTCTTCTTTTCACAGCTTTTTATATGTAATTTTGTAAATTTTATACTATCCCAAACTAAAATTCAATACAAAAAGTAGGACTACTAATATTATTTCCCTTGTAAATACAGAATTATTTGCATTTAAAGGATTGGTGTTACAAAAGTTATTTCCTTCATGCATTACCACAACTATTCTTATTAAACTAATGTTTCGTTAGCACAAGAAGCGATTGCTTTATTCAAATAAATGTGTATATTATCAGTTATACGACATTATTTCTCTCCCAAAATAAAATACCGCCGTCATCTGCAATTACAAAATAATTTCCACTAAATGAAAATCCATAGCAATACAAAAAACCTCTATAAATGCGAACACAATTTGTATTGTGTCCTTCGATCAAACAGTCTTCAAAGGCAGGTTGATAAATTATATCTTCACAAGGATAAAGAGGAGATACTCTTTGTAAACTATCCCCGAATTTATTACTGATAGGCAGTATACTCCCACCATATTTCCCTGCCAATTTAATCGATTTGTCTTCTAAAACGTCGAAACCTTTACAAATTAACAAAGTTTCATCTAAATCAAAGTCATCTGTATAATCTTGAGAAATTTTTTCTGCTTTTGCTAAATCTATAATCCCTCTACCATCGCTAGATACAACAAGTAATAAGTCGGATGATTCATCAAACCCAAAATATTCAAAACCACTAATACTAAAATTACCCCTAAAAGTCCAACCAACCGGGCTTTTAGCAATAGGTATTTGTTCTAAAATGCTATATGTATTTTTTCTATGTTTCTCAAATTCCCTACTTTTAAAGTAATCCATGATTACCTCCTTAAAAAATAATCAGAAAGCGTGCCCTTATTTTCCATTATTTTTTGTACACGCTTAATAGCAATTCAATACAGACGAAACAAATATCCATCTTTATTCAAAACGTCCCTGTCTTTCAGTAAGCACCCATTTTCGTACATAGCCCATCTTTTCTTGAATACTTTCGATTGTATTTTCACTTTTAAATGCCTTTTGCATGACGGTGTAGCGCAAATCCGTAGCTCTCACATTTGTACCAATATCCTTCGAAACAGTTTGGAAAATTCGCTCAATTGTTTTTGTTGAGATAGCTTTTGATTGACTCGCCTCGCTTACCCAAACCCATTCTCCTAGCTTATCTTCATGTAATTCCTCAGTTGCCTCTTTATAGTGCACCAACATGCCCATTAAAATTGGAGAAAGCTTTATTGCTCTACGCCCGTTTTGATTAGCAATGAAAACTACCGAAGATTCAAAATCAATATGAGACCATTTCATACATACAAGCTCTGCTGGCTTACATCCTGTTTCCATGAGTAGTTGGACAATGCAGCCATTACGTCTTGCTAGCCAAGCATGCTCCTTTGTTTTAGCGTATTGAAAATAGGTTGGCCAGACATTCGCAATTTGCATCAATTGTTTCTTCGTCAGTAATTTCAAAGCCTTTTTTTGTCGCTTTTTTGGCTGTAAAATGCCCTCATAGTCAAAGGGCTCTACCCACTCTCTTAAAAAGACAAAGTCAACAAAACCCCGTAAAGTAGCAATTTTATGATTAAACGTGTTGACATTTGCGTAGGTCTCTTTCAAATAATTACTATATATATATAACAATTCTTTTAAATAATGATCTACATACAAGTAGTTGTTCTCATGAGCAAACGCTAAAAATTGCTGTCCATCTATATTGTATTGTTTTTTCGTAGCCGCACTTTTCTTCAAAGAGTTTAAAAGTAAAAAATAGCTATTCCATGCTTCCACTAGTGTGACCATCTTGTGCCCCCCTTAGTTACTGTGCGTGTTTTATTTTAGTTTACTATATTTTTGGGGCGTTAGTTAAAATTCATTTATTTAAATTGTAATGTCGGATAATCTGTAGTATTTATACATGATCCCGCTTCCCGTGTTCAAATGCTTCTTTCAAAATAGGAAACAAATGATCTTATAGCAGTGTCCCACATCTTTTGTTTTCTTACAATAGTAATTTTCCGCACATTGTTGTAGGTCAATTTCTTTAAAATGACCCTATTCTTGTATAACTGGGCTAATTTACATGAAAATTCGTATAATTTAGTGTTTATTGCTGTTTGTGTTATATAATAAGAGTATCAACTTTACATGTAGGGGGCTTTTCAAGTATGCAAGTAAAAACAACTCGACTTGAAGCAGAAGACGCAAAAATTATTTATCAAGAAACGGCTGGGCTAGCAATAATTACGATTCATCGCCCACAGGCTAAAAACGCACTAACAGCAAATATGTGGGATCAATTAGCAAAAATTGCCTTACAAGTATTAAATAATCCGAAAAATAAAGTATTGATTTTACGCGGCTCTGGTGAAAATTTTACGGCAGGTTCTGATATTAAAGAATTCAACGCCATATCCCTTGAAAAAGCCGAAGAAGCATTTGTACATATGGAAAAAACGATATCCACAATTGAGCGTTTACCGATTCCAACTATCGGCGTCATTAATGGTCCCGCAATGGGTGCTGGTTTAGAGCTTGCGCTAGCTTGTGATATTCGCATCGGCTCTGAAAAAGCAAAGCTCGGTATCCCTGTCGGTAAATTAGGGATCACTTTAAATAACAAATTTGCACAACGTTTAGTTCAACTAGTTGGCCCTTCTACGACGAAAGATTTAGTATTTACTGGTCGTATGTTTAAAGCTGAAGAAGCCTTCAAGATTGGCATGCTTAACTATTTAGTAACGGAAAAAGATTTAAATAAATACATGATTCGCATGGGTAAACTTGTTGCAGGGATGTCACCTGAATCTTTACTGGCTGTGAAGCAATCTGTTCAAGAATGCGTGGATAGTGTACCTACATTATGGCAAGGTTCAACACCGTTTGTCGGAAAGGATTTTGCGGAAGGCTGCCGTGCATTTGTAGAAAAACGTCAGCCACAATTTACACGTCAATCAACATAAAAAAACAGGTACTCTGCTCGCTCATTAGCGATTGGAGGTACCTGTTTTTAGTCTTTTCGCTTTAACGCTACCGACTTAATGTGAAGATGAATGGCATCTAATTCATAACCAAAATGCTTATGAAATTCCTCCTGTATCGTTTTTTGTAATGTATGCAATCGATCTGGTAAGGAATAATGAATAGGTAGCTTTAACTGCAATGTAATCGTTGCTTGCGCTAGATCGCCTAATACGAAATGTACGTGCTCGACTTTCTGTACATTATCTTGCTTTACACAGCAATACGTTAGTAGTTGCACATAAACATGTTTACTAATATCGATATACTCTTGTTGAAAATCAGGGCGAACAATTGTCGTCTCCCCTATTTTTTCACGCTTTGACGAAAAAATCTCGATCCCTCTTTGAACGAGTCGTTTAAAAAAATTTTGCTCGACTTGTCGATACGGTATAGGCATTACATGCTTCCCCTGCGTCTGTCGAATAAAGCGCGCTTTTGCAATTTCTTTTTGGGAACGCACATCCTCAACATAGTAATATTTATCGATAGGACCAAGCTCTAGCTGTCGAGCTATCGTTTTTGTCATTTTATCAGACGTGCCGATCAGTAAAATTGTCTGTACCTTATATGTATCGAGTGCGTTTTTTACTTCCTCGCAGTGTGTATCATCTGTAAAAATAGCTCGACGAACAGCTGTTATTGTATTTTTCTCAAATTTTGCGGAAATACCCGCTACTTTCACACCATTGATAATAAGAAGACCATCATCAATAAGCGCCTCTACCCCAATTTTATGGGCGAAAACAAGTGCGCTTGTACTTTTCCCTGTTCCGCTTGGGCCACTTAAAGAATATACGTTCATGTTATACAGCTCCTTTCCATTTCATGATAGCAGAAACATAACATTTTTTCCGTTAAAATTATTATTCCCAACATAAGTTAAATCATTTCTGCTAGCCTAGGCAAACATCTTCTTTTATTTAGAAATATATTCTTTTTTCAGAATAACTTTCCCTTTATGTGCTTTAGTATGATAAAATGTGAACTACTATTCTGTTATACAACTATAAGGAGTGTACTAGTTTGAAAATCGTACCATCTAAAAAAATGTCATTATTTAAACAAGCAATTTTCGGAGATTTAAAAAATCATGCTAAACAACAGGAAGCTAAAGGCATGAAAATCATTGATTTAAGCTTAGGTAGCCCCGACCTTCCCCCAGACGCTAAAATTCGCGAGCATTTATCGTATAAAGCCGGTTTAGCAGAATCCTATGGCTATACCTTAACAGGCACACAACGTTTTTATGATGCAGTTAGTCGTTATTATAAACGTCGTAGCAATGTAGATTTAGATCCCGCATCTGAAATCATTCAAACAATTGGCTCTCAAGAAGGATTAGTACATTTACCAATCGCCTTTTGTGATCCCGGAGATATCGTATTATCCACAAATCCAGCTTACGTTGCCTATGATGCAGGAATTCATCTAGCAGGGGCAACACCTTACTATATGCCTCAAACAGCTGACAACGATTATTTACCAGACTTAGATGCTGTTCCTGAAGATATTGCACAAAAAGCTAAGCTACTAATTCTAAACTTACCAGGTAATCCGGTACCTGCAATGCCTTCAATAGCCTATTTTGAAAAAGTCATTGCATTTGCTAAAAAATATAACATCATTGTTCTACATGATGCGGCATACTCTGAGTTCTACTTTACAGGTGATGGCCCGATTAGCTTCCTATCCACTCCTGGAGCAAAAGAAGTCGGGATGGAAATTAACTCACTATCGAAAAGCTTTAGCCTTGCTGGTACACGTATCGCTTATATCGCGGGTAACGCCGAGATGATTTCGATTTTAAAACAATTAAAATCAAATTTAGATTTCGGTATTTTCGAACCAATTCAAGATGCTGCGGTCGTGGCGCTTGATAACGCAGAGGAAATTACAGCAAACCTACGTGCAATATTCTCAGAACGCCATAAAACATTAATGAACGGCTTACGTGAACTAGGATGGGATGCAGCCCCTTCTGACGGTGGTATGTTTGTCTGGGCAAAATATCCATACGATATTGACTGCACAGAGCTTGCATTTAAAATAATTGAACAAGCTGGTATCGTGACAGTCCCTGGTACAGTATTTGGTTCAGCTGGACAAGGTTACTTACGTTTAGCTTTAGTACAACCGAAAGAATTGTTGCAGGAAGCTGTTGATCGTTTAGCACAAGTGCAAATTACATCACAGAAATAAACATATTAAAAAGATGAAAACCCTTCTAACTTTAATGGTTAGAAGGGCTTTTTCTATAGTTTACGATATAATCCTCAAGGATCGGTCTATCAGGAGGACTAATATTTTTAGGTAAATCATCAAAATCGTAAAATTGTAGCATTGTTGCCTCATTTGGATCATGAACAAGGAGACCACTATATTCTTTACATTCAAATGCTGTAACAACGATATAAACTTCATCACCATGCGGATATTGATAATAAAAATCTTGTCCGGAATACGTGTTGATTAATTGTAGACTTTTAGCAGTTAGTCCTGTTTCCTCAAATAATTCTCGATGAGCAACTTGCTCTAATGTTTCCCCTAGCTCCATTGAACCCCCAATTAACCCCCAACATCCGTTATCTTTCCGAAGCTGCATTAAAACCTGTTGACGATGATTAATGACTAATACGCAAGCACCACACATAATTAAGGGGCTAGTTCCAACTACTTTACGCAAATCCTTAATATAGCCCATAAAACCCTCCATTTTTTGAATTTTGTAAAACGCTCTTATTCGTTATAACTGTCTAGCACTTTTACACAGTTACCAGTCTACTTATGTGGCGATTCAATCAAATTTTCACCATGTTATTTAATGAAGAGCATCTATATATTTGGTAGATCTTAGAAACTACCTTTCTGTAATATCAAAACGTTCACCATGGTTTTCATTATAAAAATGCCATCTGCTTTCAATATTGAATCACGAAGCTGTTTTCTCAATGATTGTTGCTGTAAAATAAAGAAGGGACCTACATTTTTTCGAGTCCCCATTTTCTATTTATACCGTTGTTAGACTAACGAACTCGTGTTTAAGAATACTCATTCTTAAACGGTCAACAAATTCTCCATTCCTTCGTCTGTCTTGTCTTAATATACCTTCTTCAATATAGCCAATTCTCTTATAAGACTTAATTGCCTTTTCATTATCAACTTCTACTCTAAGCCATATCTTGTTAAGGTTTAATTCATTAAAGCCCCATAAAAGCATTTCTTTCATTGCGGATAATCCATAGCCTTTACCCCAATAGGTTTTGTCACCTAAAGCTACCCCTAATTCTGCGTGTTTGTTGAGATTATCGATATTCTTCAAATCTATCCAACCTATATGTATGCCTTCTTCTGTAACGATGGCTTTTTGTTCATATCCATTTGTTTTAGTCATACACATTTTAATCCACCTTTTTGTTTCTTCTCTACTAAAAGGTGGATATTTCTCTGGCATATTTAAATGCTTTATTACTTCTTGATCAAGACACCATTGATAACGGTCTTCAACATCATTAAGAGTTAATTCTCTTAAATACACTTTTGGTAGTTCAGTTGTTTTCATTCTCTTTCCCCCCTGATATTATTCTTCTAAGTGGAAAATTTTGATAACTCAAGTTTATCATAGGTTCCAATCATTAAGAATAAGCAACTTTCAACAATTCGAAAATATAGTTGAATTAGAGTATGGGATTAATCCATCAGACAAAATAAGGATACGCAACAGAGGCAGTAAAGAAATTATAGAAGCGGGGTTTTCTTTTAAGAAGTTAATAGAGTAATTTCTGAATGCTCAGCTGATAATTGCTCATCAACTGAATAAAATGGGAGTGGTCGATAAATGTTATAAATGGCAAATTAGCAAAGGATCTTTTCGTATAAACAACCAAAGACGCACTAATTATAGTACGTCTTCCATTTAATTCATTTATTTTTGAGAAATGATTCTTTAGAAAACAGTCTAAATTTTTGTAGCAAAAGCGTGTCAAACTTGTTGGTTTCATCTTTTTAACTATCGACACTTTTGTTCAATTACTTTTTTTCTCCGTCGCATAATAAATCATCGCAATGGTCGGTAAAGCTATTCCAATCAATATTGCTACTTTCCAGCCACCCATAGCGTATGCCCATGCTCCTATCGCAGAGCCTATAGCGCCGCCACCAAAAAAAATGGCCATATATAAACCATTAAGTCGGCTTCGAAACTCGGCTCCCAATGAGAAAATAGCGCGTTGACCAAGAACTAGATTAGCAGAAACCCCCATATCTAAAAGAATGGCCGAAACTACCAAAGTTACTAAAGCAAACGTCGAGCCGCTTTGAATCATAAGGGGTAACATTACAGAAATGATAACTAAAGCTAAAGCTAATCCAGTAGCTGGTCTAACCCAACCTTTATCAGCAAGACGGCCAGCTACAGGTGCAGCGACGGCCCCAGATACCCCGACCAATGCGAACAGCGCAACTTCTTTTTGGGAAAAATGAAAAATTGAACTTGTTAATAACATAGGAACAGTTGTCCAGAATAAACTAAAAGTTCCGAACACGCAAAAGTGATAGAATGCTCTACGTTGCAGAACTGGTGTCGTTTTGAGTAAATGCAACATCGATTTCAGCAGTGTTGGATATTGAGTTGTTGTTATCGGCTGCCTTGTAGGAAGTAACTTTACTAATAGAAGTGCCAGAACAAAAATTATCGCTGCGGAAAAGACAAATATGGCCCGCCAGCCCATAAACTCCGTCATAACACTTGATATTGGACGAGCTAGCATGATTCCAAGTAACAAGCCACTCATAACATTACCCACATTACGGCCGCGTGTGGCTTCGGGCGAAAGATGAGCTGCATACGGTACTAGTACTTGAGCAGCGACTGAACCTAATCCGATAAACAGTGAAGTTACAAGAAATAACGTAGCGCTTTTAACTACCGCAGCAATCGCCAACACGACTGCAGTGAAAAGCAATAACGTAACAACAAGTTTTCGGTTTTCAAGGATATCTCCCAGAGGTACGATAAATAACAATCCGATTCCGTAACCAATTTGAGTCAGCGTTACGATAAGGCCCGCTGCCCCGGAAGATAATCCGAGTGTAGAACTGATGGGTCCTACTAAAGGCTGCGCATAATAAAGATTAGCTACAATCACGCCACAAGCTATGGCAAGAATGAGTATAATCCACGATGAATCAGGTCTCTCTATTTTTGGTTTTGTGATTGAACTCATAAAAAACTCTCCCTCAGATTTTTTGATCGTATTTCCGGAACGATCATTCCAGAAATCGCAAAAAAAAATTATTTATAGCATCTCAATTACAGTATTCATCATGTCATAAATAATTTTTTTGTTGTTTTTCACCTTGGATACTACTTTGATACTATGATTTAGATTAAGCAATAAATGTGATAAAGCCTTAATATCTTTCTCTGCGTCGATTTCTCCCGTCTGCTGTCCTTTACTTAATAGTTCATAGAAAGCCTGTTCTAATTCCTCAAAGCTGTCTCGTATCAATTGGCTTAGTTGTTCATCCGGTGAATCCAAGCCAATGCTTGCTTTTGTAAGCAAGCATCCTTTCGGCAAATCATCATCAAATGCAGATGAAATATGCCAATCAAAATACTGCTGTATTCCGACTTTCGCAGCCGGCGCATTTACCAAGAGGTTGCGTTTATTTTGATTGAATTTTTTGTATTGGTGTATTGCCTCAATATAAAGTGTCTGTTTGTCCGTAAAAGTTTCGTACAAACTTGATCTGCTTAATTCCATAGCTTTTAACAAATCCGGTATACTTGTTGCATCGTACCCTTTTTCCCAAAATACTAACATTGCCTTATGGAGTACACGCTCCTTGTCAAACTCTTTTGAACGTCCGATGGTAAATTCCTCCTTTCAATAAGAATACTATAATATTTCCGGAACGATTAGTCCAGTATTATTTTTTCGACTCAATACTACGGGCGATCAAAATCTTCTCCGCTTGCCTTACCGACATATAAGCGGTGAGCTTATACCCTTCAGAATTATAAAAACATTTATGAACGGCAGGGGCTGCATCCCACCCTACCGTTTGTATAAGCCACTTATGATAATATAGGTAAAATTACATTGATGTAATTGCTAAAGCTAATCACAATAGATCCAACTTTTAATATAACCATATAAAAAAAATAGCTACTGCTTGCTCGCAGTAGCTGTCTTTTTTTACACATCATATTTTTGATGTATTTCATCCTCGTATCGATTGTAACGATGTTTAAATAGCTTGAATAAGTGTGTCACAAGCACTTTAATAATAGCATAGCCTGGAATACCTAAAATAACACCCGGTACACCAAACAAAGAACCAGCCGTTAATAACACGAAAATAATAGTTATTGGATGGATACTAAGTGATTTACCCATAATTTGCGGAGAAATGAATTTCCCTTCTATCAACTGTACGACCGTCCACACTATGGCTAGCTTAATAAGCATGAATGGTGATGTTACAAGAGCAATAATGACCGCTGGTGTAATGGCGATAACTGGACCTAAGTATGGAACAACGCTCGTAATCATAGCAAGGAACCCTAGCAATAAAGCATATTTCATACCGATAATTAAAAAGCCAATTGTCACCATAGCACCTATGCACATTGACACTAAAATTTGCCCTTGAATATAGGAACTTATTTGCTTGTCCATGTCATGGAAAATGTCGTGTACTTCTTTACGCATACGTGGCGGGCATATTTTTAAAATAAAGTTTGGTAGTTTTTCGCCATCTTTAAGTAAGTAAAATAAAATAAATGGCACCGTTACTAATGACAGAACAATTCCTGTTAAGGCTGAAACAAAGCCAGTAATACCAGAAGCCACTCCTTGCGCTAAATTAGCAGCCGTATCTTTTACTGTCTCCACCATATCCGTAGTAAAATTTTTCACCATTGCATCATAGTTTAAATTAATTTTATCTAGGTACTCGTTAATACGTGCATTGTTCAGGAAATCAGCAATATTTTGTGTAAACGCCATAAAATATCCTGGGAATTCCTGCGCTAAATTAGTAAACTGATCTCGTAAAAACGGATAGACAAGTACTACTAATAACGTAATAATACCAATCAAAATGATGTATAGAAGAAAGATACCCCAAACTCTTGGGATGCGCCATCTTTCGAATAGCCCTACGATTGGGCGTAATAAATAATACCCAATAATGGCAAGTACCCCCGGTAGAATAACTACCTCAAATAAAACTTTAAGCGGGGTAAATATAAAGGAAACTTTTTGGAACATAAAAATAACGCATGCTAGCAATAATAAAATTATCAGTGTAAAAAATAAGTTTTTACCACCTAAAAAGCGAATGAACTTCGTTGAAAAGAAATTCGAACGCTCTTTTGGTCTTTCTTTCTCCATCTACTCACCCCAATACAAATCCTATATCCATATAGTACAGGATAATGTTGGATTTTGCGAAAAATCACTCTAGGGAAATGCCTAAAAAATTACGTAAAAATTCTTTATTTTTCTCTACATTAATAACAATTGAATCACCGACACCACTAAAGCTTTTGAAACTATAACTACCTTCAATTGGAATAGTCGCTTTTTCAATTTTGACTTTACCTTTGGACACCATTTTCAGCACTTGTTGAATCTCTCCTGAAGATGAATAATCGGTTGTGACATAACCTTGTGCTGCACCAACGAATTTTGGTAAGTTCAACATATTTTGAGGTGATAAAACTTCATTCTTTAACGCTTCGATAACCTTTTGCTGACGTTCTACCCGACCAAAATCTCCTTTTTCATCGTGTCGGAATCGGGCAAAACCAAGTAATTCTTTACCGTTTAAGTTATGCACACCTTGTTTTAATGAAACCCCAATTTTTTCAGACATATCCTTGTCTACATTCATTTCAACTCCATTTGGCGCTAAAATATCTACAAGAGATTCAAAATTTTTAAAATCGATAATTGCATAATGATTAATCGGCAGGCCAAACATATTACCGATCGTATCCTTTAATAATTGGACACCGCCTAAATAGTAAGCCGTATTAAGCTTATAGGATTTATAACCTGGAATATCTGCATAAATATCCCGCATTAATGACACAAGCTTCACATCATTTGTTTTCTTATTCCAAGATAATACCATCATTGTATCTGTACGTGATTTTTCTTCACCACGTGTATCGATTCCTAATAATAAATAATTTTCAACATCGCCTTTTACTGCATCACCTTTAAAATCCTCTTGGGCTACCTTTGTATCACTTGCCATTTCTAGTCCACTGCGGTATTGCATAACGGAATAACCTACAATAACAATGATACAAAGTAATAGCAATGTGAACAATGCTCTCCCTTTACGCAAGCGACGTTTTTTTGGACGTTGTGAGCGTCTTGTATAATCTTGCTCTTCCATAACTGTTAACTCCTCTATTTTTTATAGTTAATGTAACGATTCCATATAAAGAAAGGTTCATTTTATATTATATAATGAATCCTAACAACAACTATTTATAGGTTATTTTACACCCTATTTGCCAGTTATGAACAAAATAATGCTATAATATTTTCACGAAAGAAAGGATGATGTACATGATTGAGAAAGCTACGTTTGCTGGCGGTTGTTTTTGGTGTATGGTAAAGCCATTTGTTGAGTGGGATGGTATACATAAGGTCACTTCGGGCTACATGGGTGGCCATTTAGACAACCCTACTTATGAGGATGTCAAAAAAGGTACTTCTGGCCATTTAGAAGTCGTCGAAATTGAATTCGACCCTAACATTTTTAGTTATGAGCAGCTCCTAGATATTTACTGGATGCAAATCGACCCAACGGATGCTTATGGTCAATTCCATGACCGTGGTGAATCATACACAACGGCAATCTTTACATATTCAGAAGAGCAAAAGCACATTGCAGAAGCTTCCAAGGAAAAACTAGCAGCAAGTGGTCGCTTTGATAAACCTATTGTAACCACAATTCGCGATGCCAAGCCCTTCTACCCTGCAGAAGATTATCATCAAGACTATTATAAAAAAGAGTCGGAGCATTATCAAAATGATAGAGCACTTTCTGGTCGAGATCAGTTCATCAATAAGCATTGGGAGAAATAGCCCACTTTAATCATTTAGTTCGATAGACGATTCACTACCTTGACTCAATATAACCGCTTTTATTCATTTCTAATTAGATGAAGATCTCAAGCTAAAAAAGTCGAATTCTCGTACGCGAAAAATTCGACTTTTTTACATTAATGCCCGTAAAACATATGATTAAAAGCGTTTTCTGATCTTTCTATAACGTGTATAAAAAATAATAAATAGCCAATACTATTTAAGATTTCACTTCAAATCCAATGACAAGGAGGGTTAACCCGATGAGTGGGGCTGACCGGTAACTCAGAAGGACCATCAAAGCTGAATAAAGCTAAAGCACAGTTGTCTTAAAAAATTTTAAGGTGAATGCGGAAGCGAGGCAGTGTGTCATGGAGCACTATAAGTAAGTGAGAATCAGCCCGGAATAATAATTATTCCGGGTTATTTTTTTGTTTAATCACCTATAAATGCTAATTTAAATATGTACATTCCTGCTTGAATAATGATGTACAAAAATGCTCTTTCATTTCATACTAATACCGAGGTGTTAGTATGCA